>VBHI01000451.1:3874-6484 GCA_005881495.1 Chloroflexota bacterium | reverse complement strand
TAGATCGTATCGCTATCACGTCGGCGCAACAAGCCATGGGCGGCTACCTCAAGCGGTGGCATCCCATCGGCGATCTTCAGGAGTGCGGCAGCTCGCTCGCGCAGATACGCCAGCCGCGCATGGTCTCGCATGTCTTCCAACTCGGCTCGTTGTTCAGCCTTCAGTTCCAGGCTTTGAGGGGGTCGCATTGGGAACATCTCCTTTCTGGTGGCCTCGTGAGCTTTCCCCTCATTATACCGTATTTAATTTTTAAGGTTCATAAGGTGCGGGTATCCTGCCGCGAGAATCATGAATCAGTTAGTGTGGGGGGGCTGATAAATCAGCGGTGGGCGCGATAAATCGGCCCCTACGGCCAGTTCATACATGTGAGGTGAAAGAGTAAGGGGAATCCGTACAGACACGGGTATTTTGTTAAAAGTCATGATTACAGAGCGAGTTCGTGTTGTAGTTGGGCCATTTCTTGTTGGAATGCTGCTTCCATTGCTTGTTTTTCTTCCCGGGGGAGGAAGCTGTGGCGGACGCCGTTGAGCAGGATATTGTTCGCTGTATTGACATCGAAGTTGAAGGCGTTGAAGAGTAAAGCGACTTCATGGTTCAGCGTTGTGCTAAAGAGGGGCGGGTCGTCAGAGTTCACGCTGATGGGTATCCCCGCACGATAGAGGCGCGGGAAGGGGTGGCTGCTCATATCGGCGTACACGCCGAGGCGGATATTGCTCGTTGGGCATACTTCCAACGGTATTTGTCGATCTCGCAGATAGGCTATGAGAGCCAGCATGAGGGGCGCTGTGTAGTCCTGCGGCGAGGGCTTTTTCGAACCATGTTGCGTAGTGCTCGGGGGGATGATCGATCTCTGCACCGCCCAGTCCGAGGGTCACGACACCATCTTTCATGCCTTCGAGGGCGACTGCTACCGTATATTCAGCACGCAAGCGGTTGAGTTCACGATCTGGGATATCGCGAACGATATCAAAGACCCATCTTATCTCTACGCCGAATTCTGCTTTGGCACGCAGGCGCCCACGGGTCAGGCCTTCAAAGTATGTATCGGAGGGGATGCCTAAGGAAAACTGATGGGTGCTGGGTGAGAAGGTGACCTCAGCATAGCGCACGTGTTGACGGGCCATGTTTGCTCCGAATTCGTAGGCGATGAGTTCGTAGTCCTCAACGGATTTCAGGCAGCTTGATATGGCGAAGAAAATTTCTATGAAGTGGTTGAAATCGCGAAAGGTAAACCAGCGCTGCATCTCCGCTTCTGTCTGCACGGGTAGTTGGACGCTATTGCGCTGCGCCAGGGTGAGGAGCGTCGCTGGTTGGATCGAACCTTCGAGGTGGACGTGCAGTTCAGCTTTGGGGACGGCGGCGATGTAGCGTTCGATACTTGTCGAAATTTCCATACATCTCAACGATTCTCCTCTCTTCTGATTTCCTATTTGGCAGTCTAGCACAGAAGGTTGGTGGCGTCTAGTTTGGCTATTGGACGCACATCTATTTCAAGAGTTTGAGACAAGTTTGAGTCGAGGAGGCTCACTGTTTCAGAATTTCACCAGGGTATGCGGTCGCTCTCTTTCCCCCTTGTTGATTCAATTTCATGACGAGGGATCCATTGAACTGCATGCACTGACATGGAATGGCTATCCTCCACCGGCACTCTGACTGAATCGCTCAATGAGGCGTGCCGCTTGAGCTGCTCCTCCATACGCGCGCATCCTTTTGCCCGCGCGAGTGGCGTTGGAGGCTATGGACGGATCCGTGAGCACGCGCCTGATCGCCGCCCGCAGCGCTTCCACGCGCACCTGTTTCTTCCCGCGATCATGCTCGACCGGGACCATGACTCCCGCATCTAACGCTGCAATCCGCCGCGCGTTGCTCTCGCGTTCTGCGTAGGTCGGGATGATGACGGCAGGTTTGCCCATGCAGAGTCCGGTCTGGCAAGAGCCATAGCCCCCGTGGTGGATCAGCAAATCGCTCCTCTCGGCCATCGCCAATCCTGGAACGTAGGGTTCGTGGCGGAAGTTGGCTGGCAAAGGGAGCACTTCCTTCGGCAGGGGGTGATGTCCCGTCGTCAAGACAACGTGCATATCTTCGTTGGCCAGCGCAGAGATGCAGGCACGCACAACGACCATCGAATCGAGCGTTTCACTCTTCGACGAATAGCGAGGATTGCCCGAATACACCCAAATCAGGGGCTTTTCCCTCCCAAGATTAGCGATCCAATCTGGCAATGTCGCTCCAGGCTTTTGCCACAGGATCGGACCAACGTAGGTGACATCAGCCGTTGCGGGAAGCGGATCGGTCTCCGGCATTCCCACCACTAAGGTCAGATCGCCCACACACAACTCCGAGAGCGTGCTGATCGATGGAAGACCGTTCTCGGCAAGCACCTTGTTCATCACTGGGACCGGCGTGGGCAGATGCGAAGGGGGCGTCTTCCACCAGATGAACCCCTGACTGGCTGGATGGGCATCGGCCTGAATGACTGTGATCACGGGAATGTTCTGCGCCCGAGCGGCCATTACCGCCAGGGGATTCCAAAAGTCGACGAGCACGTCCGCCCCACAGTCGACCATTATAGCTTGTAAGGCCGAACAACTGACGCGAACGAAGCCTTCA
>VBHI01000451.1:0-3648 GCA_005881495.1 Chloroflexota bacterium | reverse complement strand
CCAGTTCACGGGCAATCGGCAAGGACCGCGTCAGCAAGCCGAGATCATTGGTAGGCAGGGTCGTGAAAAGAAACGTCGTCATGATCAATCAGTCTCCCATTCGCGTCGAAGCGCGCATCAAGGTGCTTCCCATTCCAACTGGTCGTGTTGGCACCTCATCTCTGGAGGAAACGAGGAAGCCATGTGCGTGATGCAAGATGGACTCTTACGCTGGACTGTCAGTGAACAAGCCATGATACAAAAGACTTGCCAAACTGGCGACGACTGCATCAGGTTCTTCTAAGGGAGTCTCCGCAAGCTGCAAAAGCAGGAGAGCGAATGCCCACGCCAGGGTCTCTCTATCGACCTCCTGCCGCGCTCCCGGTACAAAGGACAGCGCCCGAAAGAGGAGCGTGAGTTGGGAGGCTGACCAGGCTTCGATCTGTTGATGCAGCTCCAGCAATTCCCGATCCCGCACCGCCGCCTCATGCCAGGCCCGGTAGGCTCCTGCATAAGCCCAATCCACGGTAAGGGCCTGACGAATCAGGCGGGCGATGCCTTCACGAACATCGGCGGGTGCAGGGCTTTTGGCCTCCCATGTCAGCAGGGAAACTTCTTGCAAGAGTCGATCCATCAAGACCAGCAAGATCTGTCGTTTCGACGTAAAGTGCTGATAAAAGCCGCCCACAGCCACATCTGCGGAACGCGCAATATCCTCAATAGAAGTCTGTTCATAGCCCCGCTCAGCAAAGAGCGCCAGAGTCGACATCAGCAGGGCCTCCCGTTTCCGTCGGCTTCGCTCTTGCTGGGGAGCAGGAGGAAGCTGTTGCCCGGCTAACACATCGGGACGCGCACGAGGTCGCCATTCCTTCTCAGGTTCAGGCGAGGACTTCGGCATGCACAAACTCCGTAATCTGTTGGGCGAAGACCTCTGGCTGATCGACCGGCACAAAGGCGCGGCAGTGAGAAAGGAATTGAAGCCGCGCATCAGGAAACGCGTGTTGGAGACGCCTGGCAAGACGCTCCGAGAAGAAGGGATCATCTTTTCCCCACAGCAGCAGGACCGGATGCTGAAAGCCAGAGAAACAACGAGCCGCCTCCAGGGTGGAACGGTTGGAGACCGCCTGCAAGAAGCGGGTCATGTCGCGACGCGCCCCTGGAAGATGAAGCAGGGGATGGAAGAAAGCATCGAGTTCCTCCAGCTCTGGACGACGATGGGCAAGGGCTGCAACAAACAGACGTTGAGCGGAACGAGCGCGAAGCACCCAGGCCAGGAAATTGGCGAACCCTCTCCCAAAGATTCGTGCCCCATAATGGAAAGGACTGACCAGAGGCGGGAAAAAGTGCTCAAAGGCATCGCAGTTGGTGAGGACGAGACGGGTAATCCGTTCGGGATGGTGGGCAATCACCAGTTGACAAATGGCCCCTCCGGTATCATTGCCGATCAAGGTCACCTCGTGGAGATCAAGTGCTTCCAGAAAATCAGCGACGAGTTGAGCCACCCCAAGAGGGCTCAGGTTGGCATCTGGATGCAAAGGGTGTGAGTGAGCACCTAGAGGGAGATCGGGAGCAATGCAGCGAAAGTGCGAGACGAGACGAGGGATCACACGACCCCAGAGCAGACGGTTCGCCAGTAAGCCATGAAGGAAGATGAGGGTTGGTCCAGTTCCCTGATCGGAATAGCGTACAGTTCCTTGAGGAAGTGAAACCTCCTGGAAAGCACCAAGCTTAGCAACGGTAGCCATAGACACCTCCGAATGAGCTATAAAATTGAACGTGAATTCTTATTCAATTTTAACAGAGAAAGAGATGATTGTCAAGGCCTGGGAAGCCCCTTCTGGGAAAACGTCTCGCCAATTTATGTGACACCCCCGTTTTGATGTTCATTTTTGTTGTAGGCGTGCGAGCGTAAGAAAGGAGATGGGAGGAATCGAGGAGGAAGTTGGTGGAGGCTATAGCGAGATCAAAGGGATTGCGATCAGGGCGACTAGGATGCCTATTGCCTGGAAGCGTGTCAAGCGCTCCTTCAGAAAGATACTGGCAAGTAATACCGTTACTGCGGAATAGAGTGAGGAGAGGACTGCGGCGACATCGAGACGTCCGCTATGTGTTGCCAGCACGAAGAATGCGTTTCCTGCCGCGTCCAGTGATCCAGCTAGAATCACGAAAGGAAATGCGGCCTTTTTGGGAAGGACTTCCTGGCGCCTGATAAGTACGATAGCCAGTATAAAAATAATTGAGGAGAGTCTCGCTGCAGCAAGAGGCCAGAATATAGCATGGGGGCTGACCTTGTCAATGAGGATGAAGAAGCTGCCGAAGCCAAGACCCGCCAGCAACGCCAAGCCTAACCCTTTAGGACGACCCATTGCTCTTTCTGGTCGGGATATGAACCACACCGCGATTAGTGCCAGGACGAATCCAGTAAGCTGGAAGGTATTGGGGAGTCCCACGAAAAAAGCACTAAAGATGACCGGAAGAGCGGCACCAAGTACTGCTGCGATAGGTGCTGTAATCCCCATACGTCCGACTGCCAGTGCCTGGTAGAAGGCAACCAGTCCCACTGCACCCGCCAGGCCTGCCACGGTGCCCCAGAACATATCGAGAGCAGAGGGAAACGGCTCGGACCACATGAATGCAAGAGCAATCAAGATAGCGAATCCCAAAGTATAGGCTGCGATCACGACACTCAGGACGTTTGACCGGCGCGCGGCCAGCCCGCCGCTAAAATCTCCAGCGCCCCATGAAAGGGAAGCGGCGAGGCCGAACAGAACGGTAATGAGATTATGATTCAACGCGAGAAACCTGCCATTTCCGAAAAGGTGTGTCTAATGTCCTTCCCGTGCTCCATTCCCCTTGTCTTGGTTATTGTGGACTGTTAGGTATCGCTACAAATCGCCGGTGTAGCTACATCCGTTGCGACATGTAGCATTAAGCATAGCTTATCACAATTTTATAGGATGCCGAAGGGAGGAGTCGAGATGTATTTGCTCTTCTAACGGGCTGTAATTTGTACATAGTTCAAACGCTGCTATTTTCTGACCTATCCCAAAGGAAAGTTTAACGCTCTCTTAACATATCCATAAAGAATAGTTAATGTGCAAGTGCTATGGTGAGAGTGCGATGGCAACAAGAGAAGTTACACATTGTTGTCCGCAAGAGAAATGTAGTTTGTTATCTCGTAGGAAAGCGAGGGCTATCATGGTATTTCACAGATTATCGCAAGCTCGTCGTGGGCAACACCTATTTACTCATCTGGGTGTCTTGGGGCTACTCGGTCTCACTTTGATCCTGGCCGCCTGTGGGGGATCCTCGTCCACCAGTAGTAGCAGTGGGTCAGGGACCCCGACCGCGGCAGCGTGTCCATCGACGAGTCAGTTGAATGGCGGTGGATCTACTTTTATCAATCCACTGTTTTCCAAAATGTTCGCCGAATATCCCAACGCCAAGTGTGGTCTCAATGTCAACTACCAGTCAATTGGCAGTGGTGCAGGCATCAATGACTTACTCCAGGGCATTGTGAATTTTGGGGCAACCGATGCACCCATGACCGATGCGCAACTCGCCTCGAGTACGAAAGGTCTCATCCTGCACATTCCGGTGACCATTGGCGCAGTCGCCATCTCGTACAACCTGTCGGGCGTCTCCGGACACCTCAATTTGACAGGGCCT
>VBHI01000246.1 GCA_005881495.1 Chloroflexota bacterium | reverse complement strand
TCAATTTGAGAGCCTTGGATCGCAAGAAAATCGTGTTTGGCTCCGCGAATCGCTGTATCGATATCCGTCACTTCAATCATAGCTTCTTCAGCATGATGCAGTAACGTCCAGGCACTGTTGTATCCCGTACCTTCACTCCATACGAGCCCGGTAGGAAATGATTTGAGCCTTCGACAGATATCCATACAACAAACGTAGGCCTCTTGCACGACATTCCATGTATGTCTATCGCTCTCCTTGTCGAAGCCCGAGGCTTTCATGATGGAATTGAACTCTTCGGAAGTGATA
>VBHI01000245.1 GCA_005881495.1 Chloroflexota bacterium | reverse complement strand
CCCCAACTGTGACAAGAGCGGCGCTATAGGCTTTCAAAGCTAACTCAATACCGTCGCCACAGGTAATCTCCACTTTTTTTATAGCATCGACGTCCCCCGCTGAAGAGCCAACACTATCTTTGATAGGTATCATGCTACTGATAGCAGGAATGGATTTCTGTATACTCATATCTGGTTGCTTCTCCTGGCTTCTGAACTGCCACATTGTCATTCATGAATATTTTTACCCGTTGTCTACATTTGTTATCGCTACAACTACGTCACAAAACACTTTTGATGTTACTACAGCAAGAAGGATGTAGGAGAATGCCTCATTCCATAGACGATGGAAAAGAAGATTTTTTGCTGATAGGTTTTCAAAGTCTCACACCATCCCTCCAACGGCGCTACCACATCCCAGGGATGTCAGGGGAGCATGTTCCCAGCCATGTCACTGAAGCATCACAAAATAGCAATGCTCCACAAATTGCCCGCATTTCCTCTTGACATCCTCACCATTCCCAGGTACAATCTAACCAGTTAGATAGATAACTAACTGGTTAGATTATCAAAGGAGATGAGAAAAGCATGTCTGAACCTGGAGAACCTGGAAGTAAGCGAGGACGAGGACGAGCACATGATGCGGAGGGAGCACGCGAGGCGATTCTCAACGCGGCAGAAGCGGTATTCGCGGAGCACGGTTTCGATGGGGCGCGTATCGATGCCATCGCGGCGTCAGCAGGCTACAACAAAAGCCTGATCTTTCAGTACTTTGACGATAAGCTCGGCCTCTATACGGAGGTGAACAAGCGCATCGACAGGGACATGAGTAAGCTAGAGACGCGCGTCCTGACCCCCTTGCTTGCAGACGAAACCATTGCCTCAAACGCTCACCGGTTCAGGACTTTCCTCGAGACCGCTATCGGAGCGCTGTTTGATTACCTGCTCGAACATCCGCACCTCATACGCATTATCCTCTGGGAACAGGCCGAGGGCTGGCAGACCTATGCCAAGATCCTCTCACAATTTGAGACAGAAAATATTGACCAGCTCAGGACACTCTTTTCCAAGGCCTGGAGCGCTGGACTGCTGCGATCGGATTTCGATCCCCTCATCCAGCTTGTTCTGGCCGAGCAGTTGTGCTGGTCCTATCTCGCCTCCATTCCCCTGTACCAGATGTTTCTCGCAGGTGAGGATCTGTCCTCTGCCGCAGCGCTCGCACGCGCACGGGAGTATATCGTCGCCTTTATCGTCACCGGGATGATGGTCGATCCCCCGGAGACAAAGCCATAGAATCGATCGTTCTCACTATTCTGAGGAGGAACAACGTATGTCAACCATCATTCAAACCAACCAGCTCACCAAAAGCTACGGCCGGAACCGGGGCATTCTTTCGGTCACCTGCGCTATTCAGGAGGGCGAGGTCTTCGGCTTCCTGGGCCCCAACGGCGCCGGCAAAACCAGCACCATTTCAGCTTCGATCCCGGCCTGCGCGGCGCGCAGATCATCGAGTACCTGGCCCACCTGCGTGGCGGCGTCGACCAGACCTACCTGCGTGCACTGGTGGAGCGCCTGGGCCTCGATCCCAGCAAACGCTTCCGCGAATATTCCCACGGCAACAAACAAAAGCTGGGGCTGGTGCAGGCCTTTATGCATAAGCCACGCCTATTGATCCTGGACGAACCCACCAGCGGACTGGACCCGCTCAACCAGCAGGAATTCTATCGCATGGTCGCCGAGGTGCGCGCCGCGGGAAGGACGGTCTTCCTCTCCTCGCACATCCTGCCGGAAGTCGAGCACACCTGCGACCGCGTCGCGATCATCCGTGAAGGTCGGCTGATCAAGATCGATCACGTTTCTTCGCTCAAAGACATCCACCAGCACGAGGTGGAGATCAGCTTTGCTGGCCCAGCCTCTCTCGAGTGGTTCAAGCAGGTCGCGGGCGTCTCCAGAGTGGCTCAGGGAGCGGATGAGCGCACCCTGCACTTGCACGTCCAGGGTGAAATGACGGAGATCATTCACATCGCGGGCGACCATCACGCAACGAATATAGCGACACGTGAGCCGACGCTGGAAGAAGTCTTCCTGCGCTACTATGAGCCGGAGCCGTCAGCGGCCGCGCTCGCCGGATAGGAGGTGGGCTATGATGTTTCGCAGCATTTGGAGTAAATCGCTCCGAGATTACCGGGTAGCCATTCTAGCCTGGGGCCTCGGACTGGCATTGTTCGCGGCCATCGATTTCGCCGAGAGCACACCAACGACGCTTGCCGTCGTTGGCAGCCTCGCGCAGCTCTTCCGTTTTCTCGGCGATCCCTACCAGATTCAGACTCCTGAGGGGTTCATTACCTGGCGTATCATGGAACTCTTCGTGCCACTCGCGATCAGCTTCTGGCCCATCCTGGCAGGAGCCCGCCTGGTGCGCGGGGAAGAGGAACGCGGCACAATGGATGTGCTGCTCGCCACGCCACAGTCACGCATGCATCTGCTGCTCTCGAAGATTGGTGCGCTCGTGATCGCGCTGCTCGTGATCGCGCTGCTCTTTGCGCTGGGCATCGTGGCGGGGGAAGCCCGTCTTGGAGCGCATGTCGATGGTGTCAGGGCACTGCTCGCGGGACTGAACCTGAGCCTGCTGGCCTTCTTCTTTAGCTGTCTCGCGCTACTCATCTCCCAATTCACGACCAGCCGTGCCGTGTCAGCAGGCTGGGTCAGCGGTCTGCTGCTGCTCTCCGTGCTCCTGGATAGTACCGGACGCTTACTGAATGGGAGTTGGGTGCAGTACCTCTCGCCGTTCTACTACTACAATCTCAACCGCCCGCTCATACCCAGCTTCCCTGACCAGCCTCTGGCGGCTGTGCTGCTGGCGAGTCTCGCTGTGCTCTTTGCGGGGGCGAGTCTCCTCCTCTTCGCCAGGCGCGATATCGGCGGGTTGGCGTTCTCGTGGCTGGGCAAGTCGGCCAACGGCAACCACCAGGCGATGCGTAGCCTGAGTTAGGCCGAGCGTGCGGTCTCCACGCGTGGCGTGGGCTTGCACGCCCTCGCCACAGGGGGGTGGTCTGCCTTCTGGTGGGGGCTTGGCGTCGTGTTCGTGTGTGTCTACTGCCTGGTGATTGCTCTCAGCACCCAGCAGGTGTTCTACAAACTCGTGCAAGAGACACCCTTGCTGCAACAACTCTTTTTCGACACCCCCACCAACACCAACGCCGCGTTGCTGGGCACCTTTCTCTACACGTTCATGCCCGCCCTCGTCGTGGCCTTTGCGCTGACCCTGGCCTTGAGGTGGTCCTCGGACCTGGAAAACGGACGGCTGGAACTGATTCTGAGCACACCGAACTCGCGACCACGTATTCTGCTAGAACGCTTCGTCGCTAATGTCCTGGTGGTCCTGCTGGCTCCTATTCTGACCTGGATCGCTATCCTGATTGGGGCACAACTCTCCCATCTCGCCGTTGACCAGGGCAGGATCTTCGCTGCCAGCTTCAACATGTTCCCTATGGCGCTGATTACCATCGGTCTGGTCTACGCGCTGGCCGGACGCCTGCGCTATGCTGCGCTGGGTAGCTTGCTCTCTGCATATATCGTCCTGTCCTACATGGAGGAATTGTTCGAGGGGGCCATTCCGATGCCTGTCTGGCTCATGAATCTCTCCATCTTCCACCTGTACGGCAACCCGGTCTTCCTCGGCGTCAACTGGACGAACTTCCTGGGCATGACCGGTGTGGCCATTGTGCTGCTGGTCATTAGCCTTGTCCAGTTCCGCTATGCCGACATCGAGCTCGGCTAAACACGTGAAAAGGAAAGCCCACACAAAAAGACAGGTAAGTTGCTTTTTGTGTGTGCTTTCTTCCCCTCTGGCAAGCTCGTCCAACTTTGTCTCAATCTAATTGGGTCGATGGCGCAAAGGCTCTCTCCCTGTCGAAAATGCAGATTAACCAATTCATCCGGACACTCGTAGGGGCCGATTTATCGCGCCCAGCGCCGATTTATCGGCCTCGCTGGATTTCCCGATATCCGGATTATTTAGTAAATGTGCATTATCGGTGAAACTGTTGCGGGAAATATCGTAAAATGAAGAGCAGAAAGGCCAACACATGGCTGTTTCTCTGAATTCGCCCGTCGTGTTGCGGTTTGAGCCGCATGCGTTTCATTGGTTTATTAGAGGATCAGTACAGAGATGGATAAGGGCAGAGTAATCAGCTTCCAGGAAGGAGGAGCGTTATGCAGGTATCTGAGCAACTGCACCTCGATCGTTTCACAACATCAGCGCGACAAGTACTCCAGAGCGCCCAACACCAGGCGGCACAGATGCAGGCGCAGGAAGTCTATCCAGAGCATCTGCTGCTTGCTGTTCTTGCACAGAATGACGACGAGGCAGCCGAGGTCCTGGGCCGTTTAGGGATGAACATGCAGGTGCTTCGTGCGCAAGCCGCTTCCATTTTTGACAGCAGCACTGCGGTCAGCTCAGAAGCGCATCCTGTCCTCCCCTTGACGCAGGAAGCGCACGCCTGTCTTGACTGGGCCATTGCTTATGCAGAGCAGCGGGATGCCTCGTTGGTTCCCTCGGCCTATGTGTTGCTCAGTGCCCTACGTCATCAGCGGGTACAACCGCTCCTTACTCTTCTGCTGTCGTCAGCGGGGATATTGCTTTCCTCTCTGGCAGAAAGGACAGGGCTGGCGTACACCCATGCGATAGACCAACTCATCCAGGCAAAGGTTGGCGAACTGAGGAGAGGAGACCTCAATCAGGACGGCTGGACTTCCACTGGCATTAAGGTTGAGCGTCCAACCATCACATTTGCGGATATTCTTGGAGCAGAGACGGCCAAAAATGAGTTACGCGCTGTGACAACCTTCCTGCGTTGGCCGCAGTTCTTCCGGCCGGCAGAGAAAACGACGCCTGGCGGGATGCTCCATGGGGTGCTCATCGTGGGTCATCCCTGTACGGAGAGAACGCTGCTCGTGCATGCTACCGCGAGTGAAGCGATTGCTCCCCTGGTTTCCCTCCCACTGAAGACACTGGTTTGGACACTGCTTGGCGCAAGCGAGCGTGAGGCTGCCCATGAAGGCCGCAGGACCATCCGACAGGTCTTTGAGCTGGCGAAAAGAAGAGCACCCAGTCTCCTCTTTCTCAACGACCTTGATGCGCTGGAACGGTTGGAGGCGAAAGACGAACGCGAGTCCTTGCTGAACCAGGTGCTCGTCGAGCTTGACGGGCTGGAGCTCTACCCGCCTGTTGTGGTGATTGCCACGACTTACAAGCCTGATTTGCTTGCACCGGCACTGCTCTCTCCTGGCCGTTTTGACCGGAAGATTCACTTGAGTGAGAGTTTCAGCGTCCATCCAGCAGCTCAGACAAAACTCTGCCTTTCCTGTAAACGCGAGGCGCTTTCCAGCTGGAAATACTGCATCTACTGTGGGGCCCTGTTACTAAAAGCCTGTCCCACCTGTGGCGCTCCCCACATCGAGGTGGAGGGAGCCCGCTATTGCTTCGCGTGCGGAAGCGCATGGGAGTCTGGTTGAGTGGGAGCTCCACATCCGTAGGGGCGGGAGAGGAGAGGACGTGGGGAGGGGACGCTTGCGTCGCCCATGGGGGCAGGTGGGAAGCGACAGGGGAACAGGACGCGAGGCGAATCCTCCCTGGCTTTCGACTTGCAAAAATCCCACGCTCCCCCCCTTGACAAGTACCAAATTTTCGTATATACTTTGTGCAACCGGTAGCGCAATACACTCACGGTGGCCGTAGTGGCCCCATCGAGGTAGTGGTACCCGTACATGCAGGAGTTTGCCGACCATGTCTGTCTCAATTTATGATATCGCCAAAAAAGCTGGGGTTTCTCCTTCAACCGTTTCTCGTGCGCTCGAGGATCATCCTCGCATTGGCGCTACAACCAGAAAACGGATCCAGGAGTTGGCCAGAGAAATGGATTACGTTCCCAGCACGGTGGCGAAGAGTCTGGCTGCGAATAAGACCTGGACCATCGGCATGGTGTTGGCCACAATTTCTGATCCCTTCATGGGGCGAGTAATAGAAGGCGTGGAGCAAGCTGCAATTGAGGCTGGCTTTAATGTTTTTATCAGTACCTCGCAAAATGATCGACAGCGAGAGATTGCTGCTATTAAGATGCTCCAAAAGCGTCGGGTGGATGGCATTATTGTCATTGCCTCCCACTTATTTGATCAATATCCCCGGTTCTTTGGTCACAGTAAGGTTCCCATCGTGATCATCAATGAGCAGGAGCCGTGGGAGACTATGCATTTTGTGACGGTTGATGATGTGCATGCGGCTCAATCGGCCGTTGAACACTTACTTGCTTCGGGGCATCGCCGCATTGGATATGTGGGGATTACCAATCGCCCTAAGTCAAACCAGTACCGCTTGAGAGGCTATCAAGATGCGCTTGAAGCAGTCGGCATTGCTCCAGACCCCGCCCTCATTTTTACTTCTCACACTATTGAGGACCATGCCAAAGTTGGTGAGGCCAGTTTAAAGCCCTTACTGGCTTGCGGGGCTACGGCTGTTTTTTGCTTCAACGATACGACAGCTATCGGCTTGTTATCTGCCTGCTATAAGCGCGGCCTCTCCGTTCCCGATAAATTTAGCATTATCGGTTTTGATGATATTGACATGGCTGCTTATACCATACCGCCTTTGACCACTATTCGCCAGCCCCGGTTTGAGCTGGGGCAGCGGGCCATGCACATGATGCTCGCTTTACTGGCTGGCCAGAAGCCGGAAAACCAGATTGTACCCGGTGAATTAGTAGTGCGACAGACAACCGCCCGATTATTGCCTGGCAATAATCGGGCGGCAGCCGGGTAAACGTTGATTTATTTTTTTTGAGCACCTGCGCAACCGATTGCACAACTGTCCTTTGGACAAGGAGGTCAACATGCAGTTAGCTTTTCACGACGTCATGACTGAACAACCGCCTCTGCTCCCAACACTTTCTGAGGCCCAGCGGGCACAAGCCCTTGAGCGCTTTGTCATCCTGCGTCCAGCTCTAGAGGAGGGCGTTCCGCAGACACAGATTGCCCGAACGTATCACCTCCCGCTTAGTACAGTGCAGCGATGGATAAAGCGCTACCGAGAGCATGGACTCATCGGACTCGCCCGCCAGCAACGATCGGATCGAGGAAAGCCTCGAGGCATGCCATCAAAACTGGTGCAGTTGATTGAGAGATTAGCATTACAAACGCCTCTACGTTCGGTCACGGCTATTCATCGCCAGATGACAGAGGTCGCGAAGCTAAAAGGCTGGAAGCCACCGAGCTATAGCCGTGTCTATCAGATCGTGTGCTTTGCCAGAGAAAGTTATGATACGCTTGACTTCATTTAATTGTAAAGGAATTACTTCATTTAATTATGAAAGTACAAAAATAGAGCTGATATTTCTTGACACTTTTTAAGAAAGAGAACATAATTTTAATAGTTACCTACAAATCTGTGAGGCTCGATCTGAATCCCGTTGCTGAGGTTCAGCCTCGCAAACATTATCTTGCGCGAAGAGGTTCGCGGTCTGACTTGCTACAAGGACCCGAAGATGGGGGAAGCATCAGATTGCACTACGGTCCTTTGGATAAGGAGGTCAACATGAAGTTAGGTTTTCACGGCGCAACGACCATGACCGCTGATTTACAAACCGATGTGGCTGCTTCGGCCCATGCTGGTTTTAAGGGTCTGGAAGTATGGGTGGCCAAGCCAAGCAAGCTTGATCGCTTCCTTGCCGACCATTCCCTGGCAGATTTAAAGGCGCTGTTTCAGGATAATCACGTTGCCCCAATGACCCTCAATGCGATTTCATTTATTGCGTTTCGGGGTGACGAGTTTGGTGCCATCAAAGACCAGTGCCGCAAGTTGTGTGAGATTGCTCAAGCCATCGGCTGCCCGGCTGTTGCGGTGGTAGCCAGCCCAACCCCCACCTGGGAGACGACCTGGGAGACGATTGTTGCGGAACACGTGGCGGCACTGCAGGAGCTGAGTGATATTGCCCACGACTATGGGATCAAGCTGCCCTTTGAATTTTTGGGCTTCGGCTGGTGTTCAGTACGCACACCTCGCGGTGCCCAGGAAATCATCCAAAAAACCGGCCGTGACAATGTGGGCATGGTCTTCGATGCGGCACACTTCTACGCTGGCGGCGGCTTACTCAGTGAAATCGAGCACCTCGATCCCGATTCCATCTATATGTTTCACCTGGATGATCTTGAAGATACGTGCAAAGAGGCATGTACTGACGGAACCCGCTTCCTGCCAGGGTTAGGTGTGATTCCTCTTGATGAAATCTGCGCCCGTCTCAAGGGGATTGGCTATGATGGCCCCTGTACCGTCGAAACGTTCCGCCCCGAGTATTGGGAGTGGGATCCCATGCAATTGGCAGTCAAGGCCAGGGAGGCAGCCATCAAAGTTCTGTCCCCCTACTTTGAAATAGAAGAATGACAGGGTGTAAGGCCACTAACGTCATTGCACATCTAAGATGAGACAGATCCCTGGTAGTCTGTCAAGACTGCATTGCGAGATACACATACTTGAGCTTGATGCGGGCGTTGGCAGTCGTACAGCCCGCGACCTGTCGGCTCAGAGACATAGGAGGATAACCATGGAATTACGAGAGCAGTTCCCCACGATGACGGACCACCCTGCCTGGGAGGCAGGTAAGAGGCAGCTCGAGAAGATGGGTTTTTCGAGCGAGCAGATTGCTGGCCTCTGCAGAGTCAAAGCGCTCTATCAGCGTGGGGCCTATCACGAGGACAATCCTGAGCACAAGCGACAAGCGTTTGTCCGCTGGCTCTACCTCCAGGGTCGCCTGGAAAGCTAATCCGCGGTCACGACGCCTGTGCGAGGGAGGATAAGGTTCTTGACCGACCACTAGCTACGCGAGAAAGGAGAGGCTCATAAAATAGAGATAAAAGATGCCAGATGCAGTGGGTGTTCCAGGCCCTGGTTCACCGCGAGTGTCCACACGATCGTTTAACATCGACCAATCAGTTTAGTAAGGCTACACATTAGCCATGGTCCAACATAAGGAGGGATCAGTGATCACAAAACATCGGAAACTTTCGACATTTCTCGGGCGAACACCGCGAGGGACCATCATGGGCGCATTCTGCGCTCTCCTCATCGTATTGCTGGCGGCTTGTGCTGGCGGCAGTACTAGTCCCAGTTACAGTTCCAGTAGCAGCACTACTGCTGGTGGTGGTTCTCTCAGCGGCGGGACCGACATTAGCGGAAAGACGCTCCTATTCCAGATTCAGAGTAGCCCGAGCGACAGCTTCTTTGTTCCCGTCGTCAACGGAGCAAAGGCTGCTGCCGCTATCGCGGGCCTCAAGCTTCAGATCCAGTATGCCAGTAACGATGACACGACGGAGGTCAATCAGGTCAACACCGCCGTGGCGAGCAATGTCGCCGGAGTCGCTTTGTCGATCCCCGATGCAGGTCTGAACAAAGCCGTCTGCGATGCGCGGGCCAAGAGTATCCCCGTGGTCGCGTTCAACATTAACGGGTCCACAGGTGCGGGAGCTAAGTGCGTGATGGGGTTCGTGGGTCAGGATTTCGTCCAGTCCGGAGCACTCATCGCCCAGAAGATGATCGACGCTGGTCAGATCAAACCCGGCGATCACGCGTTTTGCCCTGTCGAGTTCCCAGCTCAGGTCTATGCCGCCCAGCGATACGCAGGTGTCAAGCAGGCTCTTTCTGCCATTGGCGTGACGTGTGAGGAGTTAGGCACAGGCGTTGACTTCGGTCCAGCCAAAGCGACCATGGTTTCATATCTACTGGGTCATCCTAACACCACGGCGATCATTGGGCTCGGGCACACGCCACTTGACCAGGCTCCCGCTGCCGCCAAGCAGGTCGGTCGGAACATCCCCATCGGTGGCTTCGATGTCACGTCGGATATTCTGTCATCGATCAAGAGTGGTACTATCACCGCGACCGTCGATCAGCAGCCATATGTCCAGGGCTTCCAATCGGTCATGCAGCTCGCATTATATTTGAAGTACGCCATTGCGCCTTCAAACCTTAACACCAGCAACGGTGCTCTGATCGATAAGAACAACGTTGATAAGGTGGTTAGCCTGGTGCCTACCTACCGCTAGTTCCTTCTTCGCTCGTCTTGTGGTAGGTTGTCACCCCGAGAGGTACAAGACGGAGACAGCCTACCGCACCAGGAGCTGAGGGCAAGCCGCTGCCCCATAGACGGCCTTTCAGAGAGAGTCCGTGCCGATAGAGCAGTCG
>VBHI01000244.1 GCA_005881495.1 Chloroflexota bacterium | reverse complement strand
ACGCTGAGCGTATGCGCATCATAATGGCTTTCTCCTCGTAGTCATAGGTATACATCCACCCTGACCGCATCAATTGGGTCGGGCTATACGCATTTCTGTTAGCACATGCAGAAATGGGTAGAGGAGCGTAACGAATCATGGGGACGAGGTCAAGCATCACCCCCTGCTCTACACGAACGAAATGGCTTGCCAGGCCGCGTATAGCAGGGGTGATGCTCGCCGCTTAGCTGAGAATGGGCGAGTGCAGCGTCTACTGGTTCTCACTCATTCTCAACAAGTGCACTCGCCAGTCCCAGCGCCCGCACGATATGACCCGCTGCCGACACGACCCGTGCGGTACCGATCACTGGAGCGATCGCAATGAGGGTGCCGACAATACGCTCGGGCGCAATGCCAGCTTCACCGCTGACTTTGAGATTCATGAGCCACGAGGCCGGTGCCGCGTCTAGCGTCGCAAGAGCGGCTATGCGGACGAGCAGAAAGGTCTCCGGGTCGAGGCCGGATTCTTCCAGCGAGCCCTCAGTCATGCGCATCAGCGTGTTGAGCACACTCAGATCGCCTTGGCCGAGCACCTGCAAGGTCTCGTTCGCATTGGGTGTAGCGTCGTTCATAGTGGTCTCCTTTCTTTCTGACGTACTCCTGGCAGTGAAGCAGTTCCCAGTTCGAAACCGGGAAAACACTGCACTGGTTGAACTTTCAATAGCGTGAGGTTCCACGACCCTGCTCGATCGTGACACCACCACCGTGAGAGAGGTCCAACTCCTCTCAGGAGAAGACTACTTCCTCACCGTTACCAGTGTAATCGTTTGGCGACGATTACACATCCTCAAAACATACTATTTTTGGGCCTGATGTGCACGAGCAGATGCACATTATCGTCGAGTTCGCATAGCGTATTTGCACTACCTGCTGTCCGCGGTATCGCTCTACCAAAAATCTTTCTCGTTCGTTTGTTTAGCAGGGGGTCAGGAAAACCTGGTCACTTGAGCTTCTTGTTCCGAACAGATAACCCAAATAGCCAGCACAGGTAATCTTTCCTTGAAACGTATCAAAATCGTAACCGAATTCTCGGTGAAATGTGATGGCTTCTCTAGCGGCAAGATTGCAGCAAGGAAATGGGAGCATGAGGTCAACATGAGGAGAGGCGAATCACTGTTAACCTCCCAACGTGCAGGGGTGAGACTTCATCCCTCCCGGAGACTGGGACTTGCCCCTGCACTGGTCTCCAGAGCATTGGCGCAGGTCTTGAGCGCCTGTATCAGCTGGAGACGCTGATCCTCTGTGAAATCGGCAACCATGCGTTCTTCGATGGCAACAATCTTGTGGTGACTCTCCCGAAGCCGGTTCTCCCCGATAGGAGTGAGGTAGACTTGCAGTATCCGTCCATACTCGGGATGCGGGTGACGCACGATGAGCCCTGCACTTTCTAAGTTCGCCAAGATGAGATTCATCGTCTGCGGAGTGACAAAACATCGCCGCGCAATCATGTTTCCCGAGAGACCGGGTGTTTCTTCAATCGCACTCAAGGCTGCATATTGAGGGGTCGTCAACCCCACCTCCCGCAAGGCATTGTCCATCTGGATGCGCAAGGCGTGCTGTGCACGCTTCAACTGATAGCCCACGCTCTGTTCTCGCATGACCTTCCCTTTCTTCATCCCCTTGCAATTCTATCAGCATGCTGATATACTAACAGTATACTGATTTAGTAACAGCACTCTGATTATTATAGCATACCAGGAGGGAGCTATGGCCAAGATTATTGGACCTGATTTCCTTGCACTCCAGGTACGTAACCTGGAAGCATCCCGAACCTTCTACGCGGAGCAACTGGGCCTCGAACTCGCGCCTCAGAGCCCATCGAATGGTCGCACCTGCTCGTTTGTGGATCCCGATGGGTACACCATCACGGTCCATGGTGCCCCATGAGCCAGTTTGTGTTGCAGCCGCTTGGTTCTTACTCCCTGATGGCCAGTGCAGCTTTCCTTGAGGGATTCGCTCCTGCGGCTTATGATAGCGGCGAGATGGCAGACCATCTCCATCTCGCCTTCGTCGCTGATGGCAGTGAGCAGATTGCTGGTGTCTGCTTGCGTGCTCAAGACAGCACCATTGTCGCAGAGGTAGTTGGCGAGGCGGACCCGACGGTGGTCCGCTCTCAGGTGGCCCGCATCCTTTCCCTCGACATCGATGGCCGTGATTGGCCTCTGGTGGGCGAGCGTGATCTCGTGATGGGGCGGCTTCAGGCACGCTACCCGGGATTGCGACCGGTCTGCTTCTTCTCTCCGTATGAGGCGGCAGCCTGGGCACTCATCAGCCACCGCATCCGTATCACGCAAGCCGCTCGGATCAAGGCACGCCTGGCTGAGGAACTGGGACCAGTGGTGGAGGTCCACGAGAGGAAGGAACATGCTTTCCCCGGACCATCCCGCTTGCTGCAGCTTGAGACCTTTCCCGGCGTGTTTGGGCACAAGGTCGCGTATCTGCATCAGCTCGCACAGGCAACGCTTGAGGGGAAGCTCGAGGCGACCTTCCTGCGCGGGCTTGCGCCAGAACAAGCGATTGAGCACTTGAAGACCCTGCCTGGCATCGGTGACTTTTCCGCTCAGCTCATTCTCCTGCGTGGAGCAGGAGAGCCGGATGCTCTGCCCACGCACGAACCGCGACTGGGTCGCGCCATCGCATTGGCCTACGGCCTGGATCATCTCCCGACAACCCAGGAGGCCAGGCAGATCGCCGAAGCCTGGCGTCCCTACCGCACCTGGGGAAGCCTGCTGCTGAGGGTGATGCTCGAAACAGAGACGCAGGAAATTGCCAGAGGAAGGGAGAGTCCCTTACACGAAGCACTTTGCCAGTGAAGGGAAGTTTTCCGAACGGCGGCCACCCGCGCGACGGACTCTTGGCCGGTCAGGCTAACCCGAGCTGGCGTGCCTTGACGATGACCTGGGACCGGTCGCGCGCGCCGAACTTGGAGAAGATGTGATTGATATGCGTCTTGACGGTCGCGTCGCTCACAAAGAGTTCCGCTGCAATCTGCGTGTTGCTGTGCCCTCGCGCGATCAGCCGCACGACCTCCAGCTCGCGCGCGGTCAACCCCAACTGCTCCACCTCCGGCGATACTGATGCATCTATAGACGACCCATAGGCTGGTGTTTCCTGTGTATGCAGCCCGGCTAGGAGCTGTGCGGCACTGGATGCTTGCAAGAGCACCTGCCCACGTGCGACGGCCCGCATGGCGGTACAGAGCTCCTCGGCGCTACAATCTTTGAGGAGATACCCCGCCGCTCCTGCGCGCATCCCTTCCACGACCAGCTCCGGCGTATCGAAGGTCGTGAGAAGCAGGATGCGTGGTCTCTGCACCTGTGGCGCCTGCCTGCAAATCCGCTCGGTCGCCTCGATGCCATCCAGCAGGGGCATGCGGATATCCATCAGGATCACGTCGGGTTGGTGGCTCTCCGCGAGCTGCACCGCGATCAGCCCATTTTCGGCCTCCCCGATGACTTCCACGTCTGGCGTGTCTTCAAGGATGATGCGCAACCCTTCCCGCATCAGGCGTTGATCATCTGCGATCAGGACGCGGATCTTCTGTTCGCTCACGATCGTCTTCCCTTCTGGGCGGCTTGCTCACCGGATTGCTCGTATGGCAGTCTCAGGCTGACCGTAAATCCGCCCGTTTCCGCCGGTCCCGCTTCGACCTGGCCACCGAGCGCCTGGGCTCGCTCGCGCATCCCCTGGAGCCCATGATGTCCACCTTCCCCGTTGCCTCTCTCGTCTGCAAACGTTTCAGGAGGCGCTGCGCTCGCGCCCAGCCCATCGTCATGCACCTCTAAGGTGATGCCGGCTGCTTGCCAGCCCACTGTGATCCACACCGTCTGGGCCGCGCCATGGCGGTGGGCGTTGGTCAGCATCTCACGCAAGGCCAGCTGCAGCGTCTCCCTCTGTTGAGGGTTGACGTTGTGGGGCGTTCCGCTCTCTGCAAAGCGGCAGGACACCCCGGTCCGTTCGTTGAAGGTGGTGGCGATCGATCGCAGGCTCGCGCTCAGCTCGTCCTGCCTTGAAGGCGCTGGTGGATTCTCCCTCAGCATACCCACGACGCGACGGCTCTCGGCCATGCTCTCGCGGATGAGCATCGCCATGTCATCCAGCTTGGCCGTGAGTCGTTCGGGATCGCTCATCAAGTGCCGTGCCGCCTGGACCTGGATCGAAAGGACGGCCAGCGAGTGCGAAAGCACATCGTGAATATCGCGTGCGATGCGCGTGCGCTCCTGTTCCGCCGCCAACGCCTCGCCGCGCGCCATCTGCTCCCTCAATTGCTCCTGCGTCTCGTGTAATCGCACCACGAGCAGATACTGTGCGCGCTGTGCCCATCCGAACCAGCACAGGCCGCCAACGAGCGCCAGGCTGAATGCCAGCATCCCTGCGCTTCCTGGATGCTGATTATCGGGTGCTGTCCGTCGTGTGGGGCTGCGTCACGATTAGTCAGGTGATGCTGGTCGCGCTGCTGGCCTTCACCCTCCCCATCTCGCTCATGGTGGGGATCGGTCCTATCCTGAACGTTGCGATCATCCTGCCCGCCGCTCACTGGAGTGTGGTCTACTTTCGCAAAAACAAGCGCATCTTCGACCAACTCCGCAAGCTGAGTGATGCGGCCACCGCGCAAACTTTCAGGTAGAGCCGCGCTCATACGACGAAAGCAATGGATTTTCACCTGGCTTGAAGAGATCCAGGCAAACACACAAATGAAATGGACGAATTGTACCCCAATCCCATGCAGTTTGATATCAATCGTTTCCGTGCGCCACGCGACGAACATCGCCAACGCGGCGCCTATGCGCCGTTTGGATTAGGCGATCATACCTGCCTGGGCGCCGGCATCGCCGAAGTGCAGCTGATGGTCACGATGGCGACATTGCTCTCCATGTACACCTTGCAGTTTGATCCACCTGACTATCAACTGGTCATTGAAAAGCATCCCACACCCGCACCGGGGAACCATTTCCAGGTGAAGGTGAGAGAGCGGCGTAACTCCTCCGGATCGGGTTCATGGTCGATTCACCCGAACGGTCGCTGATATGCCCTGCGGGGTCGGTAGTGGCATAGCGGCGGTGATCCCGAGCGAGCAGCACACAGCAGAGTAGGCAAAGTGACGGGAGAAACGGCCCATATCGAGCTTTGGAATTACACACTGCGGCAGCGTCTGGCCCGTTTTGTACGCATGACGTTGTCGTTTTCCAAGTCTGAGGTCATGCACGAAGCATGTCTTCTGCTCTTTCTCTATCGCTACAATCTCGATCAGGCTATCCTTCTCAAATGAGCCACTACCTGCTACCAGATAGATGCAATATCTTATCCGGTATAGGCACACATGCCCACACGTGGGGAGTTGACCACTGGCAAGAGCATCTCTTCACCGCACTCGTGGTCCTCCACGCAGTCATCGCATAACCAGCCTTTCCCGTCAAAGATGCATTGTGAGCAGACATTCGTGGCTGGTTTGCCACACTCTTCGCACAAGATCACCGGCGGTGTATTCCTGCCAAGCACCCGAATAGCTTTCCCTCTCGCTTCCGCCTCCCGTTCTGCGATCACCTTCAGCTTCAGTTCCGTCGTCGTGCCATAATCATACTCGTAGGAACAGCTTTGTCCTGGACTGAAGACCTTGTCCAACCGCACCCGCATACTTTTCTCATCCATCCCCCAATCACCATCCATTCCCGCGTCGACTGCATAGCGAACGCCTCCAATTTCAAAAGCGCTCAGATGCCCGCAGCACTCCAGCCAGCTATCCCTGAGAAAGCGATCTAAGGTTGCCAGCGTGGTACTCGCTGTCACGTCCAGGTGCATCCAGTACATCGGGAGATCACGTCCTTCCACCAAAAGATGGAATGTCCTGATTTTCTGTGCCTTCCGGCGACTCTCTGTTTTCGCTTCAGTGATTGTCCTTTGCTCGCACGTCTCCAGATGTCTGGTCATAGCTGACTTACTAAACTCCCCATGGCAAAAGGCACATATTCCTTTTGACGTCTGTCTTGCCATATACTTCCTCCTCTCCTGGTTGCCCACGCTCTGTGAGTTACACAGTCACAGCATACAATATTAGCGGTAAGAAGAAAAGCGCGACAGCTCTATCTAGCCACCTATGGTAAGATAGATCCATCATATTAGGAGTAACAGATATGGACAATTTGAAGAAAAACCTGGAACACCGCGAGAAACCTGAACTCATCGCCATCATTCAACACATGCTGCGTCAGGAGCCGGACCTGGAATGGTTGCTGACAACACCGCTGCCAATCGCCGCGTCTCGGGAGGTATCGATTGACCCAAAGATCTACCAGCGGCAGGTGGTGGCAGCGATGTCAGTAAACGACAATCAACGTAAGCACAAACGCGGTGAGGTCCTACGAAGACTGACTGCTATCAAGACCATCGCCGACGAGTTTGCCGCACAGGAACAGTATGCTGCGGCTCTCACCATTTACGAAGTGCTGATCACCGAGGTCATTGCACACTTCAATGACTATCGGGATGAGTACGTCGCGTTTTGTGTTATTCTCATCGGCTGTATCGATGGACTGGATAGCTGCTTCGCAGGGGAAGAGGACAACCCGGAGATGCGACTGCGCGTCCTACGCACGCTGTTTGCCATTTACCGCTTCTATACGGAGAGCGGGATGGACCTGGATGAGGATATTGCCGGTTTGCTTGTTGGCAACACCTCGCCGGAGGAACGACCGGTTATCGCGGGCTGGGCACAGGATGCGCTCAAGCAAAAAGCACCTTGGAGCAGCGGCGAACGCTATGAGATGCTGCTGGCAGCTTTAGAACGGGCCGACTCGCTATGAGTACCAACCCAATACCTGGCGGACAGGATATAGAGTCAACATTAGGACACCTTAGTAAGGCTGAGTTGCTAAGCCTTATCAAGCGCATGGTACAACTGTATCCTGACCTGGCAGGGCTGATAGAAACGGCTCAGCAGACCACTCCGTCTCACAAGCCGCAGCGCCCTCCATTCAATCCAGAATTCTATCGCCGCCAGGTCAATGAGATTTTCTATACGACTGACAGAAACACCTGGGGATCAGAAGGCAGAGCAGCCGGGCCACTGTTGAGAATTGTTGATATCGGGAATGATTATGTCAAACAACAGGATTATGTCGATGCTGCTACGCTCTACGAGATCATCATCCGAGGTATTCTCGACAATTATGATTCGTTCCGCTGGCACCCTTACGAGGGTGACTTAGATGATGTGGTCGAGGAGTGTGTAGAAGGCTTGGGCAGGTGTCTTCGTGGGAAACAGGATGATGCTGCCGTTCGTAGGCAAATTATTCAGACATTGTATGATGTCTACGACTTCGATTCGAGCCTGGAAAATGATGAACCGGTCATGAGCAGCAGAGTCCCAGCAATGCTGGTCAGGTGGACGACTCTGGAAGAGCGACTCATGATCGCAACGTGGGTACGGGAAGCGTTTGACCTGGAAATCGATTGGCACGCTAATGATGTGAGCGATAGCGAGGACTTTGACGATTTTCTGCTGGGACTGGAAGCTGACACCATCGATGATGAGACCTTTCTACGTATTGAGAAAAGCTTTTCTTTTTTGTTACTAACTCTTACAAAATGTTATCATCTCTTGCAAATTGCAAGCTTAGAGCGTACAATAGATGTATGAAGTTGTCGAGTTACGCCAAAAAACTGGGGATCCATTACAACACGGCCTACCGGATGTTTAAACGGGGCCAGATCGCCGGCTATCAACTGCCCACCGGCACTGTGATCATTGAGGAGCCTATTGAAAAGGCAGTGGTGGAGCCAGAGGACGGGCACTTGGTAGCTGTCTACGCGCGGGTGTCTTCGAGCGAGAACAAAAAGAATCTCGACACCCAAGCCGAACGGCTGATCACCTGGTGCAATGCGCAAGGGTGGTCGGTTGGCAAGGTGGTCAAAGAGGTAGGCAGTGGCATCAACGACCAGCGCCCCAAGTTCTTGGCGCTCTTAGCGAATCCAGCCATCGGCCGGATCGTGGTAGAGCATAAAGATCGGGCGTCGCGCTTTGGCGTGGCTTACATCCAAACCTTGCTGGCCATGCAAGAGCGGGAACTGGTGGTGGTCAACACTGCTGACACCGCGCAGGATGACCTCATGGGGGACTTCGTGGCCATCATCACCTCATTTGCCGCCCGTCTCTACGGGCGCAGGCGCGCCAAACGCAAAACAGAACAAGTGCTGGCTGCTTTGCAGCGGAATGGGAACAGGCATGAGCAGGAAGCCGGAAAAAGCTACGGAAGAAGAGAAAAAGCAGCGCCAAGGCAAAAAGAAGACGAAGCAGAACATCACCCGCGCGGTGACGCCTATTCGCCTGATCGAGGCCAATGCTAGCAAGCTTGACGCTTTGGATCAGGTGGCCACAGCCTTTCTGGCGCTGACCCAGAAGTACGTGACGCTGTTCTGTGAGGCGAATTCGTCCCCAGATCAATATGGGGAACCGGTCTTTGACACAGAGTTGTCAGAGCGGTGGCAGCGGGTTGCCATACAGCAAGCGGCGGGCATCGCTAAATCCTGGCGCACCAATCGGCAAGCCGCCTATGACGCCTACCTGGAAGACGTGGCAGATTACGCTGAAGCCAAAGCCAAAGCAGAGGCTGAAGGACGGCCTCTCGAACACCTCCGCCAAGAACCCACGTGGCGGGAATGGAGGATTCCTGAGCTTCGCGTCCCGACTATCCAGGCCAACGCCAACGTGGTGGCTGTGGAGCAGGCTGAGGACAGCACCTTCGACTACTGGTTGCGGATCTCGACCCTTGACAAGGGCGGATTTGGTGGCTTACATTCAGCTTCGATGAGGACGTTCCTCTCGTGACCGAGCCAACAGCCAAATGTGTCGGGGTGGATGTGGGCATCGCGAACTTCCTCACCACCTCAACCGGAAAGAGGTATGGCAGCTTTCATGACGGTCTTGCCAAAAAGCACAAGCGCGACCGAGAGAAGCGTCGGCGCAAAGCCAAATTGCGGGCCTGTCTGGAAAAGAAGGGCGTGCCAAAGGAGAACCTACCCTCCACCAGCAGTGCCACCGGCCAACGCCTGGGCCGCCAAGTGAGGCAGGAGATCAACCGGGCGGTCAATCTGCTGCTGCGGGATCATGCGGATGCGCGCATCATCTATGAAGACCTCTCGGTGGCTTCCATGCGCTTCAAGGCACGAGCTATGAACTCCTACTTGTACGCATCGCAGCTTGGACATATACCGGAACAGCTGGCCTGGGCGACC
>VBHI01000209.1 GCA_005881495.1 Chloroflexota bacterium | reverse complement strand
AGCGGATTGACGCGCACCGTACGCTCACCTGTGATAACGCTCATATTTTCCTCCTATATAGCCGGTGTTGGAGTCAATGCTGTGCCAGTTGGTCTACTGGACTTGTTGACTCCAACACGGAGCCTTGCTAGCGCGTCCCTTGCGCCGTCAACTGGATTACCTGGCTCACGTTAGCCGATGTGACAAAGCCGGGACCGGTCTGAAGGATATCATTGGCAATGGTATTGAGATTCGTCTTGTACAGCGTCAACAAGACAATGGGTAGATATCCCTGGAGATACTGCTGCTGGTCAATGGCAAACAGCATCTGACCACCCTTGATCGCATTCAGCACGTCAGAAGACAGGTCGAAAGTAGCCAGCTTGATCTGCCCTGTCTTATTCAGGTCCTGGAGCGCCTTGATAGCCGGGGTGGCGCCCGTGGGGCCAAGCGTCAGGATGCCATCAATCGTGGGATTATGCTGGAGTGCAGCCTCGATGGTCTGCTGGGTCTGCGTCGGGCTGCTCAGGTTGACTCCTATCTCAGTAACTGTGCCGCCTGTCTGCGCCAAACCCTCCTTAAAGCCCTTGCAGCGCAGTGCAAGAGCGGCGTTACCGACCTCCTGGTTGACACAGAGGGCGTGTTTGACACCGGCAGTGCCCATTTTCTGACCGCCGCCAATGCCAGCCTGTTCTTCGGTCTGCCCGATGTGAACCAGCACCCCCAGGCTCTTAGCAGCATCGGAGCCAGAGTTGATCGAGATCACGGGGATACCAGCAGCTACAGCCGCTTTAATCGAGGGACCCAGGCCCGTGGGATCGGGGATCGAGACGACGAGCCCCGCTGGGTGGGTTGCCACTGCAGTATCAATGAGATGGGACATCGCCACCTTCTTGACCACCGACCAGAACGGATCCGAGGCCTGGCCATGCGTGATCACATAGAACTTGAGGTTTGAACGCGCCGGGTTGCTGGTACTGGTACTGGTCGACTGGGTGGTGCTGGTTGTCCCACCACAAGCGGCCAGGACGAAAGGAAGCATCACTACCAGGATAAATAGTTTTTTGAATAGCCGAGGCATTTTGCCCTCCTTTGGTTATTGTTGAGATAAACTAATGTAGGGGCCGATTTATCGCGCCCACGTGTTATGGTCTACCTCGTTGGGACAAAAATCGTTCTATTGTCACCGGCATCTCGATTACTGCTTACTTGATTCCTCTCATCCCTGCTGACTGAAAGTAGACGCGCTAGCGAACTGAGCTTGCCCTGAGCGTAGCGAAGGGTTGCAGGGATGGCTTTCAAGTCATTCCTCCTTTCCTGGGAACTGTGATTGCCCATCTTATTCTTCGGCTCCGATCGGCGTGCCGTCCCATCCTTACTGCTATAGAAAATAGCGCTCCTGATTGTGTGCCAACAACACCGCGTCGATGGGGAAACCAGCACGGGTCAGCGGAACTCTCCTCTCGTGATTCTAACCGCCTGCTAACGGAGCCGTACTTGAGCGAAGCATAAGCGTTGGCAGCAATATGTGATTTCGTCCAGGACGATTGTTCAACAAATCCATCATTACCTGTGTTGCAAGACGTCCGAGTTGAACCTCTAGCTGTTGGACTGTAGTAAGTGGAGGCGTCACGTAACTTGCCATCTTGATGTCATCAAAACCGATAACGCTCAGTTCCCCTGGCACTGCGACGCCCTGTCTCCGGCAAGCTATCAACACACCTATCGCGGTCATGTCGTTGTAGCAAAATATGGCTGTAACCCCCGTGTCGAGCAGACGAGGCAACGAGGTCTGCCCGGCAGCGACATCTTCCTCATGCGAGGCTTCCTCGCCAGGTGTAATGACTACCCACGCATCGTTATATGGCACACCGGCTGCCGCCAGCGTGCTCTGATACCCAAGCAATCGTTGTTGATTTGATCTTGGCCGACTGCTTAAACCAAGATAGCCAATTGAACGATGCCCTAGCTGTAGCAGATGTTCTACCGCAAGTTGCGCACCTTTACGATCATCTACGGAAACCCAGTGTAACAACTCTGCCTCAGACTCAGTCTGGCTGTTAATCAGGACAACAGGTACTCGGATACGGTCCAGACGCTCCTTGTAATTACTGGTGATGCGGGATGCAGCGATAATGATTCCATCAACACGCCTGCGGTGAAAGGTCTCGATGATCGCCATTTCCTGGTCGGGGTCATTGTGTGAGGCGCTGAGGATCACGCTGAAGCCAGATGCACGGGCCACTTCTTCGACGCCCTTCATTACGTCACCCCAGAACGGATCGGCGATCGACGTCACTACTAAGCCAATCATGCTGGTCTGCCGCGTTTGCAAACTCTGTGCGATGGCATTAGGGATATAGCCCATCTCACGTGCCAGGAGCTGGATGCGCCCTCGCGTTTCTACACTAATCAATGAACTCTCTCGGAGTGCTCGCGATACTGTCGTGTGTGAGACACCAGCAGCTCGGGCGATATCTGCGATCGATATCTCATTTCGACTCAAAGCCTCCACCTTTCTTTGCCGATTGACCAGCAAGACACCTCTGTTTCAGCTTATGCACACGTGTGCATAAAGTATACCTAATGCAAATACACTTTGTCAAGAGGGATTTGGCAAGTAATTCCTATCGTCCTTGACAAGGAGGAATATTGTGCTTACAATGACGAATACCTGCTGCTCCTAAAGCAAAAGCATAAAGTCCAATAGCAGGAAACACGCTCATAAAGAGGCCATTGTACAAATGAAACGAAGTACCCTCATCCAGCCACAGGATAGCACGGCGTTTATATGCCGTACTTCCCAAATCTCTTCTCGTCATCCAGAACAGCTTATGCCACATTTTCTGCTTGAATCGTCGCCTATCAACTTCTGTTGCCCCCTCTCCTGTTCTTCCACATGTAACCTGTGTTGTTGTCCTCTTCGCTAGCCCAATCACCAGCTACGTACTGATTTTATTCCCGCATAGCTTCAACAGGGCATCTTCTACCTATCTATGAGATTCCCTGGCACTCGGATAGCCTTGCTATCACATGGAGAACAGACGTGGTAAGTATAAGATTGCATCTACTATTACTTTCCAACCTCTCTCATTGCTATTTACCGTCTACCTAAAGGAGAGACAGAAGAATGACTTCCATCTACTATGAAGTATTTCCGGTTACATTAGTGTCAAAGCAGGCTGTATTTATTCGACATTATCAAGAAAAACAGCTTCCTCCCTGGATAATTCCGAGCTTGTCCAATGTCCATCCAAACGATATTGTGGTACACCACCTTATCAACTTCTTTGGCGATGCCTTCGACCCACACCGAACAATTGTGCATTCGACCTCGTGGCGATATGAAGATGAACGGGATCGATTACTCCTCAGCTATTTAGCTGTACTTCCTCAAGGAACCTGGATGGACCGGTGGCTTAAAACCGAACTCATTCACGTTGAGCCGATTGGAGCGGTAGAAAAACGCTACGGTGACCATCTCTTCCCACCAGAACAGATTGAGCGGCATTACGTACTTGGTCATGCGCTCGATCATCTCGCATCACTGGCTTCGTATGACCCGGCTATCCAGGCCGTTCTTGAACCCGAATGGAGAGAAGTCCTCAAACCGAGATTGCCCAAATCAGCAGGCTGCCTCCAAAGAAGTTTTAGCGGAGTCGAGAACAGGGAAAGGTTGCAAACGCAGGTTCTCGCCAATTCTTACAAAGAGCCGTATAATTGTGCGGAACAAGAAATGTGCATGTACGCAGCACTCACTCAGGAATAGGTATGAAATCATTCAAGCACTCAACAGATCATAACGTACCACCGGGTCCCCACACAGTGTTTTTTAGTGGGCACTTGCGCGATTTGCAGCGCGACCAGTTGCGCTTTTATGCCAATCTGAGAAAAAAGTATGGGGATATTGTGCGGTTTCGTGTCTTAGGCCCTGTCTTTCTGAATATGTTCTTCCACCCCAATGATATTGACTATGTGCTGCGGCGCAATCACCAGAACTTTCAGAAAGGAGCCGCTCTTGAAATATTCAAATCCCTGCTTGGCGAGGGCCTACTCACAAGCGAGGGCAGCTTCTGGCTTAGACAACGCCGACTGGCACAGCCCGCCTTTCATCGCCAGCGTGTTGCGGCCCTTGCTCCCATCATGACAGGAGCGACAGCGACCATGTTGGAGCGATGGCAGGCGTTTGAGCAGAACGGGCAGAGCGTTGATGTCTCCGTGGAAATGACCAATCTGACATTTCAAATCGTGGCAAAGGCGCTCTTCAGCATCAACGTTGAAGGCGAAGTTGATGCTGTTGGACGTGCATTCACCGTTGCCCTTGAGCAAATCAACTACCGCCTCAACCATCTGGCCCTGCCTGACCAATTTCCCACAAGACATAACCGGAGATATCTTCAGGCGCGGCGCGTCCTCGATTCACTGGTGTATGACATCATTCAGCAACGGCGGCGCACAACGGAGGACAGAGGCGATTTGCTCTCAATGTTCCTGTTGGCACGTGACGAGGAAACTGGCGAGCAAATGAGCGATAAGCAGTTGCGCGACGAAGTCATGACCATGATACTCGCAGGTCACGAAACCACTGCTAATACCATGACATGGATCTTTTATCTGCTCGCCCAACATCCAGTTGTCGAGCGGAAACTGCAAGCCGAGCTTGCCTCAGTGCTCGGAGGCCGAGCGCCTTCCCTGACGGACCTTGCTAATCTTCCCTATACCAGAATGATCATCGATGAGGCATTGCGCCTGTATCCTCCCGCTCCAGGCATTTCGCGCAAAGCGGTCGCCGATGACGAAATCGGTGGCTACACTATTCCTGCCGGCAGCGAAATCGCTGTTTCTCAATATGTTACCCATCGACACCCAGACTTCTGGGATCGACCCGAAGCATTCGATCCTGAGCGTTTTCTCCCTGAACGTTCTGCGCAGCGGCCCCATTTTGCCTATTTTCCTTTCGGCGGTGGTCCACGTCTCTGTATAGGGAATGCCTTCGCGTTAATGGAAGCGCATTTGATCCTGGCGACGATCGCACAGCGCTACCAACTGCGCCTGGTGCCTGGGCACCCTGTTGTGCCTGAACCACTGGTTACCTTACGCCCTCGTTTCGGACTGATGATGACGCTGCAGAAGCTCAAAGGGTGAAGGCCAGCCACTTGTCAAAGAAATGTAGATGGCATACACTTACAGCAAGATTACAACGCATCACCTTTAGTTACCTGGACAAAGGACTCCGCTATGTCTGTTGCTACGCGCCTGCGTGAATTGATTGCTCAGCCGGATTTGCTTGTTGCTCCCGGGGCCTACGATGCCCTTAGCGCACGCCTCATTGCTCAGGCAGGATTTCCTGCCGTGTACATGACCGGCTTCGGCACAGCGGCCAGTGTGCTCGGTCAGCCCGATGTCGGCCTCCTGACCATGAGCGAGATGGTGAGCCGGGCCGCAGCCCTCGCCGCCGTTGTTGGCGATCGACCTCTCATCGCCGATGCCGATACAGGCTATGGCAACCCGATCAATGTGCGTCGCACGATCCGCGAGTATGAGCGAGCAGGAGTGGCCGCCGTTCACATCGAGGACCAGCTCTGGCCCAAGAAATGCGGCCATATGGAGGGCAAGCAGGTTATTCCCCTTGACGAGATGGTCCAGAAAATACGCGCCGCCGTTGATGCCCGGCAGGACCCCAACTTCGTGATTATTGCACGGACCGATGCCAATGCGGTGTATGGGCTTGAGGATGCCCTCCGCAGGGGCCGCGCCTACCGCGAGGCAGGAGCCGATGTCATCTTCATCGAGGCCCCTCGTTCCATAGAAGAACTGCGCACCATCGCACAGGCATTTCCAGGCGTGCCTTTACTCTATAATTGGGCGGAAAGCGGCAAGACGCCGCTATTGTCTTTAGAGGAAATTCACGCGCTTGGTTTCAAACTCGTCATCTTTCCTGTCAGCTTGCTGTTCGCGGCTACGCATGCCCTGCTCAGCCTGTTAGAGGTGCTCAAACAGGGGCAGACACCAACTGCATTTGTTGAGCTTATGGTCACCTTTTCGCACTTCACTGATCAAATTGGACTGCCTGACATCCAGGCGTTAGAGCGCCGCTACGGCGTTCATCAATAGTCAGCTAACAAAAAAGAATTCTCCCCATGAAACAGCGCCCTACCTGTTACTATTGGTAGGGCGCTGCTGTCAAATAACTGAGCTTCCTTAAAGAGCTTCTAACCCCGCGAGCGCAACTTCCATATCCTCTGAGTAGTGGCCTCCGCTGACACCAATCCCGCCGATTATCCCTGCATCGGTCTTGATAGCATAGCCACCACCAAAGACGATTAAGCGATCTGTTTTCACGATGCCATGAAGCAGTGGTGCATCATTCTTGATGAAGTCGTACCATTCATGGGTTGCCAAGCCACCAAAGCTAATAGCGGTGTAGGCTTTGTCTTGTGCGATTTGTACACTCAAGAGCGCAGCTCCATCCATTCTGCGAAAAGCCTTGAGCACGCCATCCTCATCACAAACAGCAATACTCATCAATTTCCCCATCTCTTGAGCTTTAACTTCGGCGGCTTTCATGATGCGTTCTGCTGTTTCGATGGTGATGCTGGATTTTTGGAAAGCGTTTCCTGCCATTGAAATGTCCTTTCTACTCGCTTACATTACTGAGTGCCCTTCAATTTCATGGTGCGGTGAATAGGTTTCGGCTACTTGGAAATAGGTGCTATGAGGGATGTGAATGAAAGATTTTTCCCTCATGCCTAAGTTATAAGTGTCCTGTGGCTTGGTGTCAATAGTTGAGTAGCCTTCGTCATTTAGCAGGTTACATGGAACAGGCCAATTACCGCCCCCTTACTTTCGTTCCATACCTGGATAGCCTGTGGCGTCGCGAACAACTCCACCTTGCACTGTCTCTGCTGGAAATAGCTCGCCGCTTCATCAGAAAGCCTGACCGAGTCATACTGCCCTGTACCAATGATGAGCCGTTTCGCTCCTTGTTCATAGATGTACTTTGCTTCATCCAACGAAATCATGTGCGAAGTTCCGTAAACCGCCTTCGATAACTTTTTCTTCCGTTTCTTCACCTGTTCATCCAGCCGGATGAGTACGTCATTCTCGAGGAACTCCCCTTCGATAGTGATTGAGCCAAAAGCTGTCTGGTCGATATGAGGTTTCATCACATCTCTCCTCTAGATAGATCACGAAAATTGAACACACGGGTTGAGATCTGTTCTCTGCACATTATACCCTGAAAGACCCATTGATTGCCGGTATGTACACTGCCTTGCATCGCTGCTAACCGTAGGTACTTCCTCTCATCACTGCTGACCGTAGGTAGAAGCGAGAGCTTCGTTATTGATACTTCTTTGTGATATTGCGGCCACTAAATCTGATAGATTTGTGATGTTTACATGCTTAAATGATGGTATAAGTAAGCGGCGGTCAGAAAGGAACCAGGAGCCGGTCACGTGGCAAGCCTCCTTTCGACCAATCCCTACCGCTCTTTCACAATTGATAGCGGCAACGAATTACCGGAAGGAAGGCGTAATTATGTGGAATACTTTACATGGACATGGAGCGAAACCGACCGGAGTGGGTGAGCATCTCTCAGGGCCGTTATCTCCTATTCAGACTGATCTGACTGAGGAAAAAGATAAGCAGGTCCAGACGGAAATTGAGATTTGGGCATTTGAGGTCCACGAGGTTGCTCATCACGAGGTCACGCACAAAGAAGGACCACTTGCGATTGGTAGCAAAGAGCCTCTACTCAAGAAGGTTTCAGAAGAAGTCACACAAAAGGCACAGGAAAAGTTAAATAAGGAATTGGCAAAGCGTAGTTCGTCATAACGGGACGGATTGGATAGTGGAAGTATCCACTATCCAATCCGTCCTCGCAATCATCATTTCCTCCTTCTAAAAAGAGGTTGAAGCAGCACGCGACGCAAACTCTCGTCACACCTAGTATCGCGTGGTGCTTATTACTTTCCTCTATAGAGTGTAGTAGATACTTTTCACCGTACCATCACAATCCTGGACCTCACCATCACATAATCCTCACAAGTTCATTTTTTCCAGAGTATGAAATATAATTGAGCAATGCGAGTGCGCCAAAAACCAGGGGTTGGGTCAAGATATGAGGGAGAATGATAGCTATGAATAACAATTCAGAGAGCCAGAGGCTGGTCTTTGTGGTTCAGAAGCACAAAGCAACCACGTTGCACTATGACTTCCGACTGGAGATCGGCGGAGTGATGCCTTCCTGGTCAATTCCCAGAGGACCGTCGCTTGACAACAGTGTGAAAAGACTGGCGATGCCAACAGAGGATCACTTACTTGAATATCGACATTTTGAAGGAGTGATTTCCGGAGAATACGGAGCAGGACCGGTGATGGTGTGGGATGAAGACACGTATACCCCGGAAATAGAAAGAGCCAAAGGGATATGGCAAGAGATAACCGAGAGAACGGAGGCAGAAGAAGTGATGCGCAAAGGTCTGGAAAAAGGAAACCTGAAATTCCGTCTCTACGGCAAAAAATTACATGGCTCTTTCGCATTGATTCGTACACGTGGCTTTGGCGGGAAAGTGTCCTGGCTTTTGATCAAACATCACGATGAGTATGTTCAAAAGGGATATGATGCCAATGATTATGACTTTTCAGCCGTCAGCAGCCGCTCCCTCGCTGAGATAGCCTTTGATCAATCATCTCCTCCTTGATCTAACGACGCAACACAGGTTACCGCATCAATGAATGAGAGATGTGATACGTTGTTCGCCTGTTGTTGAAGTAGTTGTACGCTGCGTTGGCGTAAAAACATGTTGAGAGGCGACCATCCAGCATGGCCGCCTCTCAACTTCAATCAATCGATATCCAGACTCGTTACGGGATCACTATATCCCGCAACGTGACGGGATTATGCAAGGTATAATCCAGCTCATTGGACTGACTCACTCCAGATGGAGTGATCGTGTCCATGACCTTAGGTACCGTGCTTGGATCCACTACGCAGTGCGGGTCGCTACTCGCAGTAGCGCACACACCGAACTGGAACGGCTGAGGTGTTGCAGCAAACGAACGTGCCTGGTCTGGACTAAAGCCATCCTGGCCAGTCAACGCCACCGTGAAGCCCCAACCTGATCCTGGTTGTCCCCCCAGGCTGGAGGTTGGCACACTGAAGGTGATACCTTGCACTTCGATAAGCCTGCTCCAAGCTGCGCTCGAGTCAATCGCGTAATTGCGTTGCGGGAAGGACGCGGCCATCGAGGTATCACTTGACGCTGCACTCGGATCGTGGACGTACACATCCACCAGTTGAGCCCCCAGCGGGCTACCAAAAGTTGGTGACAGGTCGCGAGTCTGCAACTTGAAGGTGACGGTCGAACCATCAGGACTAACGATGACGCGGAACGCCTGTATGTCGAAGGCTCCTACATGGAAGTCACCGGCCGTAGGATACGCGTAGTTCCCAGGACCGTTATCGTCGTTGAGGGGATCTGTGACATCAAAGACGACTGTGCCAGGAGTAAAGTCGAAGACGATAGTTCTCTGGTCGTGGGAAGTAGCCCCGGAAGGGCTTACCGCTACGGTATTGAAAACGGTGGTTCCACCTGTGATAGGGACCGACACGCTGAAAGAGCCATCGGGCTGAGTCGACACGCTGACCACAGTGGTCTGGCTGTTGGTATCGATATTGGTGGCTGCCACATAAATGGTGTTGCCGGCGACCGATGTACCTGTAATGGTCACAGGGGAACCATTGACACTTGATTTGTCCGGCGGCGCGGTCACCGTGAGGCTGGTTTGCCCCTGCTGTTGAGCCACATAACGGTTGAAGGTAGCCTTCGGACGCTCTAGTACGCTGTTTTTGGTGAGGTCAACAAGGAGACGCACATACACGCCAGCAGACCAGGTAAGAGGCGCCGCAGAGCCAGCGGGATGACCGTTCTGGAAACCTATCGAGGCGACAGTCGGATCCGTGCCGTAAGGAGAGGGTGCGAGATTGGGCAGTTCCCAATCTTGTTCGGGGATCAGACCTACGCCCGAGGCAAAGTTTTTCATCGTGGTGAGCAGCGAGAGCGCTGTAGAAGTTTGGCCGTTGGACACATTGTACTCGCCGCGCTCCTCTGTGAGCAATGGCCAGAGATGTCCGGTACCTTTCCCAGAGGGTGCCCATGGATGGCCATCGGTTGCCCCATCACCGTAACCGTCTCCATTGTAGCGATGCCAGCCAGAACCGCTCGCCGTGTCTGTCTTGATGGTTGCATCGACCACGGGGAGCGAATTAACGACCGCAGTATCGTCGAAAGGTTTGAGACCGAGGCGCACCAATTCCAGGAAGCCCGCGTCGATCACGGAACGCTGATCGAGCGTTGGACCACCATTGCCTACATTATAACTGATTGCCGCGTTCGGATCACCCGTCTTCGATAGACGTATGAAGTAGGGGTTTTTGGAGAGAGGCCCATTGGTGGTAACAGTCCAGCCTTCTAGGGAACGCTGCCAATCGTCGGCTACACCCAGCCAGACCTGCGCGCTCTGCGTATCGCCGTTGACCTTAGCCTTAGCGATATCGGCCGCCGCCACCAGGCCAGCAATCTCGGCCGATATCGTAGATGGCGAGTAGCCACCCTGCTCTTCCCAGCGCTCGGGGCCAAATGATGGTCCATGACTTATGACAAAGTTAGCCGCTTTCTTGATGTGGTTCTGGTAGAGGTCAGCATCTGTCATCCCCAGCTGGTAAGCCATAATGATGGGGTAGCTGACCTCGTCGAGCTGCGTATTGAAAGTGTCGGGCGCGGCCTTCCCGTTGAGCAAGCTATTGCGGGGCATCGAGCCGTCAGGCAGTTGCTGGTTATTAAACAGGAAGTTCACAGCAGCGCGCGCTGTCGCAAGATCGCCGTCAAGCAGGAGGCCAGTCCATGCTTCATAGAGGTCGCGCGCGAAGACTTCGCGGTAAGAGCCGAAGAAGGTATTGTTGGGATCTCCCGCCGAGATAGCTTGCCCCCACGGGGAGGCAAGGCTTGCTACTATGGCACCGGGGAAGGTTTTATCCTCGGATGCCTTCACCACATTAGCGCTTAGAAAGTATTCACTTACAAGTTGAAGCCACTGATTGCCCGTTGCGCCCTTAAAATTGGGTGGAGGGGTGTTCAACCCATTATCGTATGCATCCCACCCGGACTCGTAGCTCTTCTGGAGCTGGCTAAATTGGGTAGAGAGCGACGCTTCTGCCGCGCTAACGGCGGCAGGCTGGCTTGTACCGAAGCCCAGTACCAGCTTGAACATGCCGCCCTTGGAGATGTTCGCCTGGGCCGTTTGTACCAGGTTGCCATTGTTAGCCTGTGAATAAATTGCCGTGAGGTTGTGAGAGGTGTCGAGTTGTACCAATCCGTCGCTCGGCTGGCCGGCGAAACCGTTACTCACCCTGGTAAAGGGATTCGAGGCATCGAGTGCACTATAGACAGGCACAGCATAGGTCCTATTGACAGCGTTGCTCGTTGTGACAGTATCGGAGGCTACTGGCACGTTGTGGCCGGTGGAGGTGTCGACTACTGTACCACTGTCGCCACCGCCGTTCCCACTGCCACCACCGCCATTGCCGTTGATGCTCGGATCGTAGCGCACATAGAGTTGATAGTTGGACAGTGCGCCAACCAGCGCGATGAAGTGGACATTCATGACCAATGTGTTCTGACCAGGATCGGTCAGGTAGTCAGTTACGATGCGATACTTTCCACTTTTGGCGGTTGTCGTTACCTCGCAGTCAAGGGCGTTAGAATTCTTGCTGAGCGACTGTACGGTATAGGTGGTATCGCGTGTCTGCAAGTCGGTGAAGGTGCTGCCATCTGTAACGATATACTGAAGAGTCTCGACGTTAGTATTGTCTATGGTGGGGTAGTAGACATCGCTGAGGACTCCATTGGCAATCGTGAACCAGACTTTGGAGGTCGTATTGCGAGCGGTGCCAAGACAATCCTTGCGTGCGAGGTCGAAGTGGGAGAGCGCTCCTGGACCATCAGGAGCGGTGTTAGCAGACGAAGCCGCAAACGCCACGAGGTGCGAGGCGCTTGAGAATACCATACTAAGAAGAAGAGCCAGTAGTGCGAGAAATATGGGGACCACAGTGCGCCAACGGATGCGCGGAAAAGCTGGTGTGTACATTCAACATTTCTCCTTTGAATTGGCTGAAGCCTCTGATGAAACTACTTAGTGGCTACAATAGAATATATTACCAACATTAAGGATAGGAGAATCCTATGTGTTTTTGGTGGTGATTTCGTTGAGATATCGTTAAGAACGGCGCAGTAATGTGAATATTTCCAACCAGAGTGAGGAAGGCAAATGGATTCACGCATAAAACGCCCTTTGAACGTGATGGATAGAGAGAAATCTGAGCATATGGACACCTACACGGATGGAATGTCCCTGGAAGAGCAGATTGGCCAGGTGTTGATGGTTGGATTCTGGGGTAATACTCCCTCACAGGAAATTATCGACCTGATTCAACACTACCACGCCGGGAGTATCATCCTGTTGTCGCGCAATGTGCGCGCTGCCCAGCAGGTTCTTGAGCTTACCCGGAGCTTGCAGATGATCGCGAAGCAAGCGGGGCACCCCTACCCTTTGCTCATTGCCATTGACCAGGAAAACGGTATCGTGCAGCGACTTGGGGAGGCAGCAACCATATTTCCTGGCAACATGGCGTTGGGGGCTATTGATTCGGAGGAGATTGCGTACAAAGTAGCCCTGGCTACTGGACAGGAACTCAAAGCACTCGGCATCAATATGAACCTGGCTCCGGTGGTTGATGTGAATAATAATTCTGCTAACCCGGTTATCGGCGTGCGCTCGTTTGGTGAAGATCCGCAGCAGGTTGCTCGTCTCGGCGCTGCCATGGTGAAAGGATACCATGCAGCAGGCATCCTCTCCTGTTTAAAGCATTTCCCCGGTCACGGTGATACCGCTGTAGACTCGCATCGGGCGCTGCCCACGCTTCCCTATGGACTTGAACGGCTGGAAGCGCTGGAACTGGTTCCTTTCAGAAGTGGTATCAAGGCCGGAGCAGACAGCGTGATGATAGCGCATGTCGCTTTCCCTGCGATGACCCGGCGCGATATGCTCCCTGCCACGTTATCGCCTGATATTGTGCAGGGATTGCTCCGTGAGAAACTTGGCTTTAACGGCGCTATTCTCTCCGATTGCATGGAGATGAAGGCCATCTCTGACACATTCGGTACGGAACGAGCCGCTGTTTTGGCACTACAGGCTGGCATTGACCTGGTGCTGGTGTCTCATCACTACACACAACAGAGAGGAAGCATCGAGGCGATACAGGAAGCGGTGCACACACACGAACTTTCCCCGCGAGTGGTTCAACAGGCAGCGGACCGCGTGCTGAGACTCAAAGCTCATTATCTCTCCTGGGATGATCTGTCTCCCACAGGCACGGCACATGGCGTCACCCCTACCATAGACGAAGTGGCCTGGCCGGATCACATACAACTACAGCATAAGGCTTATGAGTTGTCTACTACCCTGGTACGAAACGATGACGCGCTCCTACCCTTGCGCCTTGACGCAGGTGAGACCATCGTAGTACTCTCTCCACAGAGAAACTCCATGACGAAGGTGGAAGATCGCTATTACTCTGATGAAGTACTGGTGGAGATCATTAAGCAATATCGTGCAGTTGTGAGGTTGGAGGCTATTGCTCCAGGTACAGTCGATTACACCTTGGAACAGCTATTACAAACAGCCGGTGAATCTGCTATTTTTATTATAGCGACAGTGAACGCACACCTGGATGAACAGCAGGCGGAACTTGTGCGACATCTCCTCTTGTCAGGACGGCGCGTCATCGCTATAGCCGTACGCAATCCCTATGATCTCCTTGCCTTTCCGGAGCTTCGTACCTACCTTGCCACCTATGAGTTTAGCCGGCCAGCCCTGGTCGCCGCCGTACGCGTCCTCTTCGGGGAGAGCCAGGCATCCGGACATCTCCCTGTGACCATTCCTGGCCTTAATCCTTGATAGTATCTCACCCCTGTTTCACCATGTCGAGAGCGAAGTTCCGTTTCGCTTCTTCGACGATTAGCTCCGCGATAGCCAGTGACGAGGTTGCGGCTGGCGAGGGAGCATTGCGTACATGCAACGTGTCACCTCGATGATTTACGACGAAATCGTCCACCAGCGTTCCATCGGCGGCGAGCGCCTGTGCGCGCACCCCAGCCGGTCCTGGCAAGAGATCACCGGCTCTCAGCTCTGGCAGGTAGCGTTGCAGCGACTTGAGGAACCCGGCCTTGCTAAAGTCCCGGTACATCTCTTCAAAACCAACTCGCCAGTACTTGAACGCCAGCTTCCGGAAACCTCGATAGCGCAAAGTCTCCCAAAGCTCTCCTATATTGATATCGCAACGACGATATCCCTCGCGTGCAAATGCCAGCACAGCATTGGGGCCAAGCCAGACATCACCATTCATCTGCCGGGTGAAATGCACGCCGAGAAAGGGAAGACGTGGATCCGGTACTGGATAGATCATCCCGCGCACCATTCCGGTGCGTTCCTTGCGTAGAATATAATAGTCGCCACGAAACGGGACAATTTGAGGTGTACGCTGCATACCATTTAAGCGCGCCACACGGTCGGCATAAAGGCCAGCGCAACCGATCACATAGCGAGCCTCGACAGCGCCAGATTGAGTGTTCAGCCTGTAGCCACCGTTGCGCTGCTCAATAGCAATTACCTCCTGACCAGTCAATATTTCCCCTCCGTGTGAGGTGACTTCGCTGGCATACGCTCTGGCAACCTGTCCAAAATTGACAATACCGGTCATAGGAGCATAGAGTGCTTTGACACCCACAGCATACGGTTCGATCTCGCGCAAGCGTTCAGGGCCGATCATTTCCAGGCCTGCCACTCCATTGGCAAGACCACGCTGGTACAGTTGCTCCAGCCTGGGCAGTTCCTCCTCGCGTGTCGCAACGATCACCTTACCACACAACTCATAGAGGATGCCATGTTCGTCACAGAAACGGAGCAGTCTCGCCCTCCCCTCTACACAGGCTTTTGCCTTTAAAGAGCCTGGGGCATAATAGATGCCTGAATGGATGACGTTACTGTTGTGCCCCGTCTGGTGCTGCGCAAGTTCCCGTTCCTTTTCAAGCACCACGAGTTTGAGGGCCGGGTACTGGTTGAGCAACTCCATCGCTGTCGCCAGCCCCACGATCCCTCCCCCAATAATCGCGATGTCATATCCCTGTTGCTGCAATGTTGCACTCCCTTTTGTTACAGAGCCTTCACTCATTCCAGGTGAATGGCTATGTCCTGCTGGCACTTGAGCCTGAGCTTGTGCTCAAGTGAGCCATTACCAGGGTTTGTTTTTATGGCGTGCGCGGTAACGGCGTGCCTTCAAAAGATTAGCACATTTATCAGATGTACAGTAAAGCTTGGTACGACTCTTACTCTCATCATAAAAGACCCCACGGCAGTTGGTATTTGCACATATTTTGAGACGTCTGGGATCCTGGTTAGCCAGCAAATGAGCGAACGAAGCCGCGACCTCCGCCTGCACCCAGTCCCAATCCCTCTTCAGTGGCACCATTTCCAATCGATATCCCTCTGTGTCTTTCATTAGGCGACGATTCAAGGGCATCTTGAACAGAACAACATTGAGTGCTGCCTGATCATGGTCTGCGATCTGTCCCTCAACCAGGGCCTCTATCATAGAGCGCAGCAGGGTTCGTAGTGCAACAAGAGTGGTTATTGTAGCTGCGTTGGGCGAGCGATCAACCTGTAGTCCCCATTTGACGAGAAAGTGTTCCAACCAGCCTGGTTGCTGGAGATCATCCCTTACCCACCGGCCACGGAAATCGCGAAACTCGCTATTGATGAAATCAAGGCATATCGAATCCATTGTTCTCTTAGCTCCCACAGAGTCCTACAGGCATTGGCTCCGCCTCCATCATGACTCTTACCACATATAACGGTTGAGAAAGAAAGAAGACCAGTGTAACTTTCTAAAAAATATTGACAGTTACATGATTTACATGGTATTCTATTAGAAATAACCGTATTAAGCAACATTGACAGTTACAATACCAGTCCTGTTCCCTTTATTGTCGCTCAAGACTTATCCTCAAGAAAGGGATTCGCCGATGATGCGTGAACAAACTCAAACTGGTGCACTTATGGGATGCCCCTCTCGCCGTGAAGTTCTCCGGGGTCTGGCAGGATTTATGATAACCATGAGTCTAGGAGGATGTGCTCAATCTCTTTCCTCATCGTCAACTTCGGTTCCCATTCCTACCCCTCGTCCTCGAGGAAGTATACTTTATACCTATCGTGGTCATACCAATCGTGTAACGACGGTAGCATGGTCGCCCAACGGCAAGTACATCGCTTCGGGATCTTTAGATCAGACCGTGCAGGTGTGGGCCGCCAACCCCGGCGATCATGTTCAACCCTTTATTTACCACGGTCATACTGACGGGGTGCAAACAGTGGCATGGTCACCAGACAGCAATCGCGTTGTCTCAGGTTCCATCGATAAAACGGTCCAGGTGTGGGATGCGATTACCGGAGAGCATGTCGCTCTCTATCGTGGGCATACCGGTATCGTGAACACGGTCGCGTGGTCACCGGATGGCAAATACATTGCCTCTGGCTCTGAAGATGGCACCGTGCGTCTGTGGGATGTCGCAACTGGCAAGCAGAAGTACGTCAATCGTGGCCACCAGGCGAGCGTAAACTCGATCGTGTGGTCGCCCGATAGCCAGCGGATCGCCTCTGGCGCTTCGGATAAGACTGTCCAGATCCTGGATGCCGCGACCGGAAATAATACGTACACCTTTCGTGGCCATACTGACGTGGTAAGCTCGGTTTCCTGGTCGCCTGATGGGAAGCACATCGTTTCCGGATCGTGGGACAAAACGGTGCAGGTCTGGGACGCGGCGACCGGTGCTGTTGTCTATATCTATAGTGGGTACAACGTGCAAGCTGCGCAACTTAATCCTACCAAGGGGGTACTCCCTGACCTCATCTTTGCTGTTGCCTGGTCACACAATGGGAAACGCATCGCGGCCGTAACCCAGGTCTATTGCGGTGATCTCTGTGCAGTCGTGTTAAGCTGGGATGCGTATACCGAGCGCAATTTCTCCTCTTACCTGGACGTGCCGGTCTTAGCAATGGCATGGTCCCCTGACGACACGCGTTTCGTCACCTCAATTGTTGTTTCAACACAGGGACTCCCCCTCGGGGGGGCGGGGGTGTACCCGCAGGATGGTTCATTTGTGCAAATATCGCAGGCGTAAGTCTTTTTCCGGTGCCTCACATTGTCACCCCTTCACTTCGTTCAGGGCAAGCTCTGAGCGCCGCGAAGGGTCTCTCTCGATCGGCAGCAAGATGCTTCGCTACGCTCAGCATGACAATGCTACGCTCAGCATGACAGGGCTTTCACCCCTCCTGCCTCATGCCCTACTTCCGCGAGGCTGTACTAGTGGATAAACGCCGCCAGCAGCATAGGCAGAGTAATGATGATAGCGGTCATACCCAGTCCCCACGTGGCTCCAATCGCTTTCTTAGTTTTCTTCGTCTCATGCCACTTGTTGATTTTCTTGAACGCAACGATGATCGATGTCGTGTAGGCGACAGCCGCCAGGATCAAGCCAATGAACGCTACAAGTATCACATATTGCTGCTCGACGAAGAAACCTCCTGAGGCCGTCAGGTTGCGAACGAATGCGATACCAACAAGTGTGGCAACTATCGTTACCGATAGGAGCGCCAGGGGTGTCAAAACTACTGCCACGATGTGCACGACATGTCCCAGGCTATAGCGATCATGAGCTTCCTGCTCGGGATGCGTACTGGACTTCGACTGGGTAGATTCGGCAATTGGCGTCATGTTTTCACTCCTTGTTGACTCTTGTTCACACTCGCCAGGCGTACTTCACTTGTATCCGCTCCTAATGCCTGTGTAAAAAATGTGACCACGCGGTTGACGTAGACTACTCCCATAACCTTGAAGGATTGGATATGGTCGGCTCCCTTTACCTGCCAGGTCAGGACATGCGCTTGAGGGTTAGAAGAAGCCGCCACAGCGAGTACCTTCAAATTGGAAGACGGGACTACCCTATCAGCTGTCCCCTGGATGAAGAATATGGGACGAGGTGCGATCCTGGCAACCATATCCACCGGCCGTGTTGCATAAAAATCTATGCCATACAGTATGCGCGTCGCAAGCAGCACGCTCGGGATAAACGCGCCCGGGATCTGCGTGTTGCTCTCCAGGAGAGGGACAATGGCTGCAAAGCCGCTGTCCGAGACAATGGCCCGGACGGCCGGCTCATGGACGGCAGCCAGAATCATCGTTGATGCTCCCATCGAGTCCCCCCAGCCCGCAATTACGTGGGTACGCCCCAGTTCTGGATAGGGTACAGGCCCTGAACGAAGAAAGTCGACCGCCCCCAGCACATCGCGCTGTTCAAAATATCCCTCCGACAGCGGAGCAGGGGCTGATTCGCCCATGCCTCGCATATCAAATGCAAGAATAGCAAAACCGCGCTTCGCCAACGCACTGCCAAGACCAAGCAGGAGCGGAGCAGCCCGATTGGAGCCTGTGCCATGCACCATAATGATTGTGCGCTGAGACGTCAGATGCCCATCAGGAAGAACGCCGGGGATGAACCAGCCGCGTAAGCGGAGATGATCCACGCGGCTGTAAAAAGTCACGTCGCGGTAAGCAAGTCCATATGCTGCTGGAGTACTTGTAATGGGCAATGGTGGCGTATTTTCGACCCGCATAGCAACAAAAACCGAAAGCCCTGCGTAGCAAAAAGTGAGGATCTCTGTAATCACGATGAGAGCCACGATAAACTTGCGAAGACGGTGGCCAGGGGGCCTGGGAGCGGAAGCCTTAGTAGTAGCTTTTGCACGGGCATGTATTGTTGGGAACCACAGGGACATAGAATTGTTTGACCATTCAGGAGTTAATCGCTACTTTATCGTCATTTTTCTTTACATTAAGTGATGATATACTTTATTGTATCTCTCCAACGAAGACTCTGTCAAACTGATCGTCGGTTGGTTGATTGGCAGTCAGCCGCACCGTGAGGATAGCCCTACTAGTCGCGGCCCTCAATGAGAATGTGACGTTCCCAGAAGATGGCAACGTGCCGGCATAGGTGGAATCGTCGAATATACCATACAAATCAATTTCTACCCTCAATACATTACCGTCCCGGCAGAAACATTCAAATCCTCTCCCGTAATAGAAGCAGCCTTGTCAGAAGCCAGGAAGACAACCGCGTCGGCGATATCGCCGGGAGGGACCAGCCGGCCAAGCGGCGAACTGCTCGTAAATCGCCGCCGCGCCTCATCTTCGCTGATTCCCTCCGCCTGTGCCTGGTTGCGAATCACCCGCTCGACGCGCTCCCCTTCGATCGGCCCCGGCGAGATAACATTCACTCGTATCCCATACGGCCCTGTCTCCCACGCCAGCGTTCTCGCCAGCCCGACCAGTGCAAGCTTACCTGCCGCATACGGCGTTCGGCCAAACAGCGGTCGCTTTCCTGTCATCGAGCTGATGAAGAGGATAGAGCCTGAGCGCCGCTCAATCATAGAAGGCAGGAAAGCCCGGCAGCAAAGATAGGCGCCGGTGACATTAACGGCAAAGGTCTCCTCCCACTCAGCAGGCGTACGTACGCTATCCTCGTGACGAATGTCGGTGGGAACAACCAGGGCCTTGCGTCCGAAGCTCTCCACCTCGGCCCTCGTTTCTTGCAAAGCCTCAACTGAACGGGAAGCCAGTACGAGATCGGCTCCTTCTCTCGCACAGGCTAAAGCAATAACTCGTCCAAGTCCCCGACCTCCTCCAGTTATAACAGCGATTTTATCTTTGAGCATCGTTCACCACCCTCTTTATTTTTGCATGGCCCTGTATTCGTATGATAGTATTATGCCACCTTGCGACGCAGGACAAACATCATACCCACTCCAAGTAGTACCCAGGCAACCAGGATGAAGGGAATGAGGTTGAGAGGAGGTGGTGCCGGAGCAATCAACAATAGGGCGAAGATGCCCAGGATGAGCAGCGTGCCGAGCACGGGAACGATTCCATGGCGCAGTATATTAAAATGCGAGCGGCCCTTGCGCCAGAAGAACCTGATGCTGGCAATACACACCAGGGCATAGATGATGAGGACAAAGAGTGCATCCAGCGTTCCCAGGAAGCCAAAGGCTTCAATTGGCGTCATGACAAAACCGAGAATGAGGCCGATTATCAGTCCGAACACACAAAACGCCGTGACAGAGCCTACCGGCGTCCGGCGGATAGGATGTAACCACGCGGTCCAACGTGGAAAGATGCCATCACGCCCCACAGTATACATAATGCGCGCTCCCGCATTGATAATCGCCAACGCCGCCCCAAAAAACGACAGCACACCGACGAGGTCGATCAATAAGACGAGAAACGGCCCGCTGTAGTGACGGCCAATCGTATCGAACGGTGCAGCATCATTGGCATAGCCTGTCACCATATTGTTTATCCCGTAACCGACCGTGCCAACATAGGCCATAAATACATAGAAGAGTCCGACGACGATCATCGACCCGTAGACGGCGCGGGGAATGTTGCGGCGGGGGGTTCGCGTCTCCGCACCCAGCGCGGCAGCAGTCTCAAAGCCAATGTTGCTCAGCACGGCCAGTACGATTCCCACGGTGATGTCACCGCCAGCGGGAATAGCGCTCAGACTAAACGGAACGGTCGTCAGTCCTCCCTGCTGCCCGACATGGAACAATACAATCGCAGCCAGCACCAGGCATACCCCTATCTCAAACGCCAGGAAGGTGAGATCGACATTTAAAGACTCGCGGATGCCCCAGTAGCAGAGGGCAAACGCAATTCCCAGAGCCAGCACGAACCAGAAGCTCCAGTGCAGGTTGATGCCAAACCAGCGTACCATCAGAGCCTGTAGATTGGCGCCCAGCAAAATAAACGAGTAGGGCACACCAAGCGCAACAGCGATCAGTCCAACCCAGGCGGTCATAAAACCCGAACGTTGACCAAGTCCCTCCGTCACGAATGTATATGCTGAACCACTGGAGGGTATCTCGCGTGAAAACTCGCTATACTGATTGGCAACCAACAGCGCCACGACGAAGCCAATGACATAGCACAGCGGTACGGCTGCACCTACCTGCCCTGCCTGGGGAATGGTGTTGAAGAAAATAGAGGCTGCTGGTGACATGACCGCCACTGAGATCACAATGGCATGGCGCAAGCCGAGCGCATTGTGCCTTAGTGTCGGGGCCGACGTCGTTTCAGAAGAGGATGTGACCTCGCCCATAAGATAAATGCCCTCCTTGTGTGATAATGTGCATTATCGTGCCCCGTTTCGCGAAAAGGCCTTTACTCCAAGTCTTGTTCGCGTTCCTTCTGCCCTACGGGCGAGACACCTGAAAAGCCGGCAGAATCCTCTGGCGCATCGGCATCGAACAATGCACGCAGGTAGCCATTGAGAAACATGCCCTGCGGATCAAGGGCGGTCCGAATGCGGCGAAAGTCATACCAGCGCGGATAGAGGGCGCTGAGTTCTGCGGCGGTTCGCGTGTGCATCTTGCCCCAGTGCGGACGTCCCTCGTAGCGCTTGAAAATCTCTTCGATACCGCGGAAATACGATTGATAGGGCATCCCCCGGTACATATGCACGGCGATATATGCCGAATCGCGTCGATAGGCCGGACTGAGCCAGATATCATCGGCGCGCACAAAGCGGCACTCTACGGGGAAGTGCACCCGGAATTGATATTGCTGGATACATTGTTGTATCTCGTTGATGACCGCGTTCATATGCTCCGCCGGAATATTGTATTCCATCTCCTGAAAGCGTACCAGGCGCGGCGTGGCAAACAGACGATGACTATAGTTGATCTCGTCAATATTGGCGATGGATAGCGCCGAAATGCGACAGACCGTTTTGCAGAAACTGGGAAAGAGCCGGCAGAACTCCGAGAGCAACCAGTAGACGCCATTCTCCAGCACAATCTTGTTGAAGTCAGCCCATAAGTTACTTTTACTTGGTGGGTCGATAGTTTCATTCATGAATTTGGCCTGTACGCCATCCGTATAGGGTAACCAGAAGAATTCAAAGTGGCTATTCTCCTGCTTGTACTGCTCCAGATTTGCCAGGCAGTCGCTGAGCTTCTTGCGATAGCCCTGGTAGTGCAGGCGTTTAGCTGGCACTACGCGCAACGTCACCTTCGCGATGATGCCAAGAGTCCCCAACGACACCTGTGCCGCCTTAAAGATGTCGGGATTGCTTTCGTTTGAACATTCCACTATCTCGCCCGCTGCTGTTACCAGGGTAATGCCCTCTACCTGCGTTGACAGGGTGCCAAAACACACACCAGTGCCATGTGTACCTGTACTGATAGCTCCAGCGATACTCTGCACATCAATATCGCCTAGATTCTCCTGCGCCATGCCCTGCTCGAAAAGCGCATCTCCCAGGAGCTTGAGCCGGGTTCCTCCCAGCACCGTTGCCCTTCCAGCGGCCGTATTCATACTTTCAATACCCTGCATTTCATCCAGTGACATCAGCACATCGTCTGCCTGTACCAGCGGCGTAAAAGAATGGCCTGCCCCTACCACTCGTACATGACGGCCATCTCGCCCATAGCCCTTGACCAGGTGTGCCAACTCATCTATATTTCGGGGCTTGACGACCTGCTGAGGTTCACTCTGCACCGATCCCGACCAGTTGCTCCAGCGTTCTCTGGTACTCATACGTATCCTCCTTAGTTCTCCGGCAAATCTCAGATGAAGCACTGCCCGTCACCGCGGTAGGTCGTAACCTCTTCCTGAATAGCGCCATCCATGACCAGCAGCAGGTGTGTGAAGCGTTCGCACAGCTCGCCAGCTTTGCTGTGGCGTATGAAAACCGGGTCACCAGGCCGCAAAGAAATGTCTCCCCTGTACCTGATTGGTGTCTGCACTTCACCCGCGCCCTCGAGCGCCTCCAGCCGTGCGCCCCGCGGCAGATAAGGCTGCGGTTGTTTTTCTGGGCCGACTGAGCCAGAGGCAATATAGCCACCACCAAGGCAGGTGTAAATAGTTGGTTGCGGCTGGCGCACAATCTCGATCGCAAATCCGGCAGCGGGTTGGTAGCGGAAATCCCTGTAATTGTCGAAGAGGGCCGGAGCATAGAAGGCCGATCCAACCGTGATCTCAGTCACGCCCGCTTCCGCGCCTGTAGTGACGATACTGCCCGTTCCACCACCGTTAATAAAGCGCAGCGGGAGTCCATAGCTTTCAACCAGCTTGATCAGCGCCGCGCGGCGATCGGCAACCTCGCGTATTGAGCGCCGCTTCAACCGCTGGACTATGGTATTCTTGATTCTGTTTCCTGGGAAATTGTCACCTACACCGGCGATCTGCGCCTCGTAGCCCATCAGACCATCCAGCCAGGTATGTGAGGACGCCTTGATGCGCTCGATAGCCGGACGCGCCTGCTCAGCAGTACGAATCGGGGAACGCCACACGCCAAAATGCAGGCCGGGAAGATCCAGAGACATATCCATTTCAAGACACAGGGGCAGGCGCACTCCGTGTTGGCTTGCAACAGCTTCGATCTGCTCCACATGTTCGACGCAATCGACCATCAGCGTGATATGCGCGCCCGTCTCCGTTGCCCTTGCTACAGCCGCAATATCCTGCTCATTCCAGGCTGGATAGCCGACCAGCAAATCATCGAAGCCCTGCGAGGCCAGGTAGACAGCTTCCCGAGTTGTGTAACACATTATACCCTGGAAACAGGGATTTGACTCGAGAATGCGCCTGATAACAGCTACGCTGCGCAGCGACTTCGAGGCAAGACGAACGCGCTTGTCATCCGCACGAGCCACCACCTGGCGAATGTTCTGGTCAAGCAAATTAAGATCGAGATAGGCGAACGGCATACGACGATCCGCAAAGACCTGCTTGTAATAGGCATAATCATACGTCCGTGTAGCGGTAACGGGAGCTTCGCGCGCAATACCCTTGTTAGTTCGCTCTGCTTCTGCCGCAAACTCGTGGACCTGTTCTTCCATTAGGTGCAGTTGTTCTTGTTCTTGCAGTTGTTCTCTCTTTTCTCGCCGTCCTTCCAACTGTTTATCCCGCATAGTTGCTCCTCCTTGCCTTCTTTGACGCCTCGTGAGATTACATGGAAGGTCTTCCTTCCGCCAGCACAATCACTGCAAAAATCAAATTATCGAGATCGTGGCGTGCTCGAACGATATCACTGAAGGGCTTTTTCAATCTCTTCTTGCCACTGGTAGAAGAAGAAGATTTTGATGGCGTTTGTTGACTCCGTAGTTGAGGACATGGAATCATTCCCCGTCTATGTGCTCCCAATAAGGGATGGGATTAATAGGAGTGCTTTTTGCTTTTGTATGAGTATACTCTTTTTTTAATGGTAGTATCAAGCTTGTGGCGACGGATAGAGGGAAGAGGTTGTTTTTCTGCAGCAAAAGGGCATTGGCCTTGCCACCCGGCACGGTAATATCCGCGACCATTCGCGCTGCTGAGTCAGCCTGGATATCCAAAAACTCATCACAACACCAAATTATATGGTATAATAAGCATCGTGATAAATGTTTAAAGGATACGAAGTAGCATCCCATTGTTGGGAAAGCTTGTAAACCTCTCTTATTCTACGTAGTCGTGGATAGCACTCCCCCTGATTGAACACCAGCGATTGCATGTGCGAAGCAGCACTCCTCCAATACCTACGATGGTAAAACGCCTGAGAAGAACACGCTCTGACATATGAAGAGCGAAAACGTCGTGAAAGATACCCTACGCCTTGTAAGGGCCTGTAGGGATACGATAGGAGAACAATAATCTTGGAAAAATGTAAAAAGATTGCCCTCGTGGCACATGATAATAAAAAACATGATCTTTTAGAATGGGCGGCATATAATAAAAATCTGCTGACCCAGCACTTCCTGTATGCGACAGGAACAACAGGCAAGCTGTTGGAGCAGGAACTTGGCGTTGAGATTCATAAACTCCAGAGCGGCCCACTGGGTGGTGACCAGCAAATCGGGGCCAAGATCTCTGAACAAGAGATTGATTTACTGATCTTCTTCTGGGATCCGCTCACGCAGCAGCCGCATGATCCAGATGTAAAAGCCCTCTTACGAATTGCCGTACTCTGGAACATTCCCGTTGCCTGCAACCGGGCTTCCGCGGACTTTATGATATCATCGCCGCTGATGACAGGGATCTACCAGCGCCAGCTCCCTGATTACGAGGATTATACCGCGCGTGTAATAGCAGACGTCTCTATATGAGGTAAACGGAGACAGAGAAGATTGTGCCTCTGCTACAACTGGGCCAAGAGGACGCCACCCTGAGTGATATTCTTAATTACTAGGGGTGGCGTTCTGAAGGGAGCGACGTTGAGGGATGCATCTCAAACCCACGTACCACTCTGTGCGCTGCGGAAAATTGCTTCGATCACCTTCATATTGGCTACAGCATCTTCGATCGGCGTTGGTACATCGCTGTCATTGAGCACCGCCTGTGAAAACCGATCGCCCTGGATGGTATATTGGTTGCAGGTATCCAGCAAGATCTCCTCGACATCGTCTCCCTGTTGGTGCCAGATTTTGCAAGGCCGATCGTGGGGAGCGTTGAAGGGAATCTCGATCTCAACCCGGCCCTCGGTACCGAAGATGTTGACCCGTTGATATGACGCTAATTGCGTCCCACATGTGAAGGTTGAGGTTCCGAGCTCGAAGTCCATTACGCCCGAGGCGAGCCGATCAACCATGTACTGTGCATCGTACTCTACAATGCCAAAGACGCGCCTGGGCTCATCGCCAAAAATAAATCGCGCCAGCGAAACCGTATAGCAGCCGATATCCAGCATGCCCCCGCCGCCGGTGTCGGCTCTGTTGCGCACGTTGTGCGGATCATCAAGATAGTACGAGAAGAATGACTGGATCGTCCGCAATTTCCCGATCTTTCCTTCGTGGACCAGTTGCCGGGCGCGCTGCCATTGCGGGTGAAAGCGATACATGAACGCTTCCATCACCTTCAGGTGCGGATTCTGTTTGGCGACATCGACCAACGCCTGCGCTTCGGCAGCGCTCAAGGCTATCGGTTTTTCGCAGAGCACATGCTTGCCCGCCTGTAGCGCCTTGATCGACCAGGGTACGTGCAGGTGGTTAGGCAGGGGATTATATATCGCGTCAATCTCGGGGTCAGCCAGTAGTTCCTCATACGAGCCATAAGCCTTCAGGATACCCAGTTGCGTTGCAGCGGCCCGCGCTTTTTCCAGCGAGCGTGAAGCGATGGCGGTAATGTCACAGTACGTGCCCTGCTGCATCGCGGGAAGAACCTTTCCGGTAGCAATATTGGCAGTGCCCAGGACGCCCCAGCGAACTTTTTTCATGATATTTCTCCCTCATTGAAAGAACAATTGATGACCAATATTGTACCACTCATCCACTTTCCCGCGATGCAGCAGCGCCAGGACTTTTTCCAGGCCATCAAAGCAGGTACAGTCAAAACGGAAAAAGATCAGCCAATGACCTATGCCCAGGTCTGTCCCCCATCTATCGTCTTGAGAAGGAGAGAGGAACCATTGCCTCGATTGCGGACGGCCCATCCAATGGCATCCGACACAAAGTCGAGTTGGGTGACGTTCGTGAAGTTCGTGTTGGCAGCAAGCCTGATCCAGTGCTGCCCCCCATCGTTCGTTCTGAATAGGGCGGTTCCGTCGGTCATCCACCCCTGACCCATGTTGAGGAAGCTTGACGTGCTCAGGGCAACAGGCACAGACGAGGTCGGCTTCCAGGTCATCCCTCCATCACGCGTCGCGTAGATCACCGTGGCGAGGCCCTTGCCCGTTATGAGATCAGTAAACCTGACGGGAAGAATGCCATCAGTTGCCGAGAAAAACGTGGGTGGCAGAATGGTGAGTTGAGCAGTCGGGACACCCGAAGGCATTGGCAGCATCTGCTGGTACCAGGTTTGGCCCCCATCATGGGTGATATAGAGCCAGGCGAGCTCATTCATCGTCACGGTTCCGGTCACCCATCCCGTGGTCGTATTCAGAAAGCGTATCCCTGACTTCTGCCCACCGTAGGGAAGATGACCAGGAGGAGTCGCATCCGCAAACAGGGCAATAGAGATGCTCTGCCAGGTCTGCCCACCATCCGTCGTCCGGAATACGCTGACTGTCTCTGCTGCTGCTCCTGCTGCGTTTTCCTTCCCTGAGAGGATCCAGCCATGCTGGGCATCAATGAAGGTCATCTGCCTTACGAAGGAGGCTTGAACCATCGATTGCTGCCAGGTTTGTCCACCATCCGTCGTCCGCAAGATGAGTACCGTTGCCGCATTCGTTTGTCCTGTGGTGACCCATGCCAGGGAAGCCGATTGGAAATCAGCGACACTTCCCTGGCTGAATGAGGTGTGCGGCGGTGTGATATTCGTCCAGTGGCTTCCACCGTCGGTCGTACGCAGCACCGCGTTCGCTGTTAAGGCCCATCCATTGGTCGCGTCGATCATGTGCAGCGATATGACGTCTTTAGGTTGATCCGATGACGAACCCGGTACACCAGTGGAGTTCTGACGGGCCAAATGCAGCACCAGAATCAGCGATCCAACCAGCAGGGCTGCACAGACGGCTGCTGCGAGCATGCTGAGATGACGCGGCCTAACCCTTCTCTGCCAGCTCACCGTACTGGTCTTTGTCTGCTGCGTCCCCAGCGACAACGACTGTGGTCGGTGGCTTACATCCCCGTGTAGCGTCATATTACTGCTATGGAAGAGACGTTGCTGTACCCGTGCGAGCTGCCGGGCTACCTGAGTCCTGGTGGAGTACAGGCGACGGAGGTCCTGGATGAGACGCTGGTTCCGCTCATCCACCTCTTCAGGATCAAATTCATTCATATCTGTCATAACACTGTTCCTCATCTAGTGTTGTTCATAGATTGTTCGCAGAAGCGCCAGCGTGCGCGAGTACAGCTTTCGAACCGCTGCTTCGCGTTTGTCGAGCAAGACAGCAATCTCAGCAAAACGGAGACCATCGCCCAGGCGCAGTTGAAGGACCTGCTGTTGCAGGGGAGGTAACTTCCCAACGGCGCTCGAGAGCCGCTCCAGCTCTTCGCGTCGTACAACAACCTGTTCAGGTGCCAGAGCCTCTTCGGCCTGCAGGGTCTCTACCACCTGCTCTAAAGGGAGAAGAGAGACGTGATGAGAACGGCGATAGCGGTCCACGAGTTTGTTCTGAGCAACGCGCCGCAGCCAGACCAACTGCTGTTTCTCCTTCAGCCAGGAGAGGCTTTTCTGCTCCAGTGCTACCGTGAAGACCTCAAGGGTGAGGTCTTCCGCGTCCTCCCAAGAAGACGTGTGAAGTCTCGCGTAGGCAAAGATGCTTCCTACATAGCGTTGATAGAGCGCAGCACCCGCATTGTCCGATTGTTTACATTCGTCTTGTTGTTGCATCTCTTGCTCTCCGCTTTAGATAATGTAATACTATAGTCGTAGTTATAGCAAAAACGTGACAGAATTGGGACGACTTTCTTTGGTGATTCAGGCAGTCCATAAACAGTCCTCTTTATTGACAGTACCCGCCTATTGCGTATATTATCGTCCTGAAGTAAGAATGCTGCCTTGCGCGCTGTCTCAGATCACATTCATCTTTTATTGACACTTTTACAATGGTCTGATGTACTGGATGGCTGAGAGCATAGTGAAAAGCACAGGCTGGCAGGAAACGGTGTTGATTTAACAGCTATGAATATCCTGGATACAACTTTATTCGAAACACCTGTACCAACAAAACTGGGGGTAGGCTTCCATAATGTAGGAAGCGGTGTATTGCGCGCCTCTAATGAGACGATAGTCAAATACGTGGAGCATCACTACGGGGAAAGATGTGGACACCTTCCGTTGAATGCTGGGAACATACGCGTGCTCATCGTTCAGCACTCAACAGACCTTCGCGCCCACCTGAATTATCTCAGTCAGCTCTTTGGTAAAACTATAGCTCCTCAGACGCTTGACGAACTCAGAGCGGAACAAGAGATCACAGCGGGTCCGGCACCTCTAGTAGTGCCTTACATCAACGTTCCTGAGACTGAGGTCAGCATCATGGATGCTCTAAGAGCTCAACCCTGGGGCCTCCCCGGAAAAATGACTCATGCGCTTAAAAATAAAGCGAATTTTTATCAACTCGCTGAAGAGTTTGAACTGGCAGGATTTTGCCCTCCTGATTATACTGTCACACATATCTATGATCTTCCCAAAGCAGCAGCAGCATTTCTCTCAAATGTAGAGGAAATATACCGGTATGCAGATGTAGCAGCAGCCTACCCCCTGGGAGTGATGCTCCGCACTGCTGAGTCAGATGGCAATTTCGGCTGTTGCCTCGTCTATGAAAACCATCATGGTGTCATCGTCGTACCAAATGGGGAAGCCGAACACGCCCTGTGCTGTGCTCATTGGCAAGAGGCGCTAACCCTATCACAACAACACCTGGCTAATACCATGAATCCGCAGAAAGAAACGAGAATAGTGATCAGTCGCTATATAGACTTCGAGGATTCTCCTGGCATGTCCGTCGTAATCATCGATGATCACGTAGAGTCGCTTGGGTGGAATGGTCAGCTGCAAAAGGAAGGTAGTAAAGCATGCGTTGGAACAAGCACATATCTTCCCAAGAATCCCCATCTGCAGCGCCTACAACAACAATATGAAGAGCAGACGGCAGCATTTTTTGACATGTTTTTGCGGAAGACGGCCCAGAAGTGCGATGTCAACTTTGCTTCCATCCGAGGAGTAGCCAACCTGGATATCATGATTCCTGGAGCAATGGAACAAAGGGTACAGAAGAGAAGAAAACAGTTAGCAGCGCACCATCTTCACTATCTTGCAGAATGCAATCCACGCTGGACAAACTATACTGATGCTATAATGACCGTACTGGGAGCTAACAGAAAAGAGCAGACCATATACAATATGAAGGAAGTGATCCAGGAAGGGATATGTACCTTTGATAAATATCCTTTACCTGGCAAGCTGGATCCACAGGTTGTGAGAGCGTGTATCGCCGATAGAGATAGTGTATTACAGAGGGATGGAACGAGAGTAATTTGCCGCATGGCGAAAAACCCCATGGGCCTGATCCTGGCAGGAGACGTGAAACAAGCAGAGCAAGAAGTGCAAAGCATTCTCGCGACGTTATCAGCTAAAGAGAGCAAATCAATTTCAGTTTAAGTTTGTTAGCCGGTTAGCTGGCTGCCGGCCGTGCGGTATACCCGACATGGCATACGTAACCAGCAAAGACATACCTGGCCAAATCTGGCGAGTACTTGATAAAGAGAGGAGCATGTTAAATGGAGTATCGCGCTTTGGGCCGCACTGGTTGGAACATCTCGGAAATCGGCTTTGGAGCCTGGGGCATCGGCGGAGATGCCTGGGGGACTACGGATGACAAAACTTCGCTGGCAGCCCTTCACAAGGCCATCGATCTGGATGTCAACTTTATTGATACCGCTGACGTCTACGGTGATGGACATTCGGAGCAATTGATCGCCCAGGTTCGCGAGGCTCGCAGCGAGCAGTTGATCATTGCGACCAAAGCGGGACGGCGGCTCAACCCCCACATTGCAAGTGGCTATAACCGTCAGAACTTGACAGGCTTTGTCGAGAGAAGCCTGCAAAATCTGCAGACCGAAGCGCTCGACCTTCTCCAACTCCACTGCCCGCCGTCTGAAGTGTATGATATGCCCGGAGTCTTTGGCATTCTCGACGACCTGGTGCAGCAAGGCAAAATTCGCTTCTACGGCGTGAGCGTCGAGCGCGTTGACGAGGCGCTCAAAGCGATCACCTATCCCAACGTCCAGAGTGTACAGATCATCTTCAACATGTTCCGTTTCAAACCGGCAGAACAGTTCTTTGCCGCTGCTTGTGAGCGCCACGTCGGTATCCTGGCTCGCGTCCCACTGGCAAGTGGATTGCTGACCGGCAAGTACAATGCTCGGACGCAGTTTGCCCCGAACGATCACCGCAACTTCAACCGCCATGGAGAAGCGTTCGATCGAGGAGAGACCTTTTCAGGCGTTGACTATGAGATAGGGTTACGTGCAGTTGAGGAACTGCGCCCGCTTGTACCGCCGGGCGCCTCCATGGCACAGTTCGCCTTGCGTTGGATACTTATGTTCCCCGAAGTCACCAGCACCATCCCCGGGGCCAGGAGTCCTGAGCAAGCCCAGGATAACGTGCACGCGGCAACCCTCCCCCCGCTGAGCGATGAAACGATGCGACGTATACAAGAGATCTACGATACATACATCCGCCCTCAAGTCCATCATCTATGGTAGCAAGGCTATAAGAAAAAACATATCACTAGATCAGGAGATATCCCACTTTGCAGATAGGCGTCACATTTCCACAAAACGAGATTGGTGCAGACCCGCTGGCTGTTCGCGACTACGCGCAGGCCGCAGAAGGACTGGGCTACAGTCATCTCGTCGCGTTTGACCACGTCCTGGGCGCGGACCCCACTCACCGGCCAGGCTGGCGAGGCTATACCCAGCGGGACATGTTCCACGAACCGTTCGTGCTCTTCGGCTACCTCGCGGCGCTGACACACCTGGAACTGGTCCCTGCTGTCATCATTTTGCCGCAACGGCAAACCGCGCTGGTCGCCAAGCAGGCGGCAGAGGTAGACGTGCTCACTGGCGGAAAGTTACGCCTTGGTATAGGCGTAGGCTGGAATCCGGTGGAGTACGAGGCCCTTGGCATGAACTTCCGGACGCGAGGGCGCGTTGTAGAAGAGCAGATAGAGGTGATGCGCCTGCTTTGGAGCCATGAGACTATCAGCTACAAAGGTCAATTCCATACCATTACTGAAGCGGGTCTCAATCCCCTGCCCGTACGTCGCTCAATTCCTGTATGGATAGGTGGGAGAGTGGATGCGTTGCTGCGGCGTACTGCGCGCCTTGGTGATGGCTGGTTCCCCCAGGGGAAACCTGACCACCAGATGCGCGAGGTCCTCGAGCGCCTGCGTGGATATATCGTAGAAGCGGGCCGCGATCCCAGCACAGTAGGCATCGAGGCGCGCGTGAATGCAAGCGAGGGTGATCTTGACGAATGGATCCGCCTGACGGATGGATGGCGAGCGCTGGGGGCGACACATATCTCCCTTAACACTATGGGTGCGGGGTTCAAGTCGCCTCAAGAGCATATAGCTGCAATTCGCCGCTACAAAGAGGCGATATAAGGAAAAATAACATGAAACCAGTGCTTGAAGATCTATTTCTTGGTCCGGCAGCGACGCCCGCAATCAGCCAGGGACAGCAGTTTCGCTGGGAAGACAGCCAGAGACGGGTGCGTGTGATCTTCGCAGGGATCACAATCGCTGATAGCAAGCATGTGATGCGGTTGCAAGAGTATGGGCGTTTGCCCGTTTACTACTTCCCACTTGAAGATGTACGCAAGGATGTGTTGGTGGCAACAGATCACCACACCAATTCACCCCTCAAAGGGGATGCATCCTACTGGACTACACGGGTTGGCGACCGCGTTGCAGAGAATGCCGCGTGGAGCTATCTCAACCCGTTGCCCGACGGGCCGCAGGTCAAGGGCTACATAGCCTTTTACTGGGATCAAATGGACGCCTGGTATGAAGAGGATGAGCAGGTCTTCGCTCACGCACGCGACCCCTACAAACGAGTGGATATCCTTATCAGTTCCTGTCATGTTCGCGTTATCCTGGGCGGCGAAACCATAGCAGATACCCATCATCCTCGGCTGCTACTCGAAACGGGTCTCCCGACGCGCTACTATATCCCTGAGCAGGATATTCGCATGGAACTGCTGGAGGCTACTGAGACCACCACTCGCTGTCCCTACAAAGGCAAGGCGTCCTACTGGTCAGCCAGGGCCGACGGGAGAATCTTCAAGGACATCGTGTGGTGTTATCATGAACCGCTCCCCGCCTGTTCGCCGATCGATGGACTACTCAGTTTTTTCAACGAGCGAGTGGATGCGATCTACGTGGACAACGAGCTGATGCTGAAACCCATAACTCCCTGGTCTGAATAATGGCCCGCGTCTTATTCCCTTCTTTTTCCATGCATCTCCGTGTGCGAACCGACGAGAGATACCTGTCATGATACTCCATCAATGAAAGTACTTACCACGGAAAAGCGAATACGCAAAAAGCAAGCGTTCTTTATCAACAACACCCTGTTGAAAGGAGCGCTTGCGCATCCCACCCCAATCCTGGAATTTTTCATTGTATTGTAAGGAGTATGTACGTATGTCTTTCCTCTATCGCTCCCGTTGGTTCACCAGTGCCACTCTCGTGCTGGCGCTGGTCTTCACCTTTGCACTCACATCGGCAGTACCTGCGTCCCCAGCAACCACAGCAGCCGCGACTGGAGTTCCTCTTCGGCAGCTAAGTAGCGACCCTTACACCAATACAACGAGCCAGCACCAGACCGAAGTCGAGCCGGACAGCTACGCCAAAGGCTCAACCATAGTGGCAGCGACCCAGGTTGGCCGTTTCACCGACGGTGGCTCCTCGAATATCGGCTGGGCGACCTCCACCAACAACGGCACAACGTGGAAAAGTGGCTTCCTGCCTGGCACGACAGTCAATGCTACACCAGCTGGCCAGTACGACCGCGTCAGCGATCCCTCAGTGACCTACGACGCCGCTCACAAGTTGTGGATGATCTCTTCGCTCGCCATCACTACCGGCATTGTTACTCCGGTTGGGGCAGCCGTTCTGGCGAGCACCTCTGCTGACGGTGGACTCACTTGGAACCCTCCTTCTGTGGTAGCAAATGCGAATGGTGGTTTTTTTGACAAGGACTGGATTGTCTGTGACAATACATCCACCAGCGCATATTATGGGCATTGCTATATTGAATGGGATATTACATCCAATAGTAACCTGGTACAGATGAGCACATCAAGCGATGGAGGAGCCACGTGGAGCGCGGGACAGGCAACACCTGATAACGTCTCTGGCCTGGGAGGACAGCCCCTCGTTCAACCAAACGGCACGGTGATTGTCCCTTTCCTTAGCTCAAATGCAAGCATTGCAGCCTTCACTTCTACCAACGGTGGCGCAAGCTGGAACAGCAGTGTGACGATCGCTTCTCAAACGGATCACCAGGTAGCCAGTATTCGCACTGAACCTCTTCCTTCCGCCGAGATAGATGGCGCCGGGAAAGCCTACGTTGTCTGGCAGGACTGTCGTTTTGAAAGCGGTTGCAACGCCAACGATATCGTTCTGAGCACCTCGACCAGTGGTACGTCATGGTCACAGGCACAGCGCATACCCATCGATCCCGTCGGCAGCAATGTCGATCATTTCATTCCCGGCATAGCTGTTGATTCCTCCACCTCCGCTAATACTGCTCATCTCGCGCTGGCATTCTACTATTACCCAGATGCGAACTGCACTGCCACGACCTGCCAGTTGGAGGCTGGTCTCGTTTCATCGACCAATGGCGGTACAACCTGGTCAACGGAAACCACCCTTACCTCCACGCCCATGAACCTGTCATGGCTGGCCAATACAACCAGCGGCTACATGGTTGGCGACTACATCTCAACCTCTTTCTCAAACGGGAAGGCCTTCCCGTTGTTTGTAGTCGCCAGTTCCCCCAACGGTAGCACGCTGAATGAGGCATTGTTCACGACGCAAGCAGGCCTGGCTGTTGCAAGGGGTACGCTGGCGATCTCTGGTGAGGGCGAACATGGAGCCCCTACATCTCCCGCTCGGACCGTTTTACGGACTGCGTTTTAGATTGAGCAAGGGCATATCCTATCTCTCAAGACAAGGCGTTCCAAAGGTGAGCTAAAACCTCCCTCTGCCGCCTTGCGGCGGCTTCGCCCTCTCGTGAGAGAACCGGACTAAAACACGATCGTTTTGTTTTGATACACCAGCACACGCTCTTCCGTGTGTAAGCGCACAGCCTCTGCTAGCACCCTCCGTTCCACGTCGCGCCCCTTTCGGATCAGGTCATCAAGCGTATCGCGGTGGTTGCAATGTATGACATCCTGTGCAATGATTGGCCCTTCGTCCAGATTCTCGGTGATGTAATGCGCAGTCGCGCCAATGATCTTGACGCCACGCTCGAACGCCTTCTGATACGGATTCGCGCCGATAAACGCCGGGAGAAAGCTGTGATGGATATTGATGATCTGATGCGGATAGGCGTTCACCAGGCAGGGCGCCAGGATCTGCATATAGCGGGCGAGAACCAGGAAATCTACTTTGCCGCACAGGAACTCGAGCATACGCATCTGATCGTTAAGACGATGGTCTTTCTGGATGGGAAAATGATAGAAAGGAATGTGGTAGCGCTGCGCAATCGGCTCCAGGTCTGGATGATTGCTGAGAATACAGGAGATATCCATCGCCAGTTCACCGCTACTCCAACGCCAGAGCAGGTCCGTCAGGCAATGGTCCAGCTTTGACACCAGTAGAGCCGCTCGCTTGCGATGTCGTGAGTAATAGACGCTCCAATGCATGTGGAACACCTCAGCGATGGGAGCAAACTTGCTGGTGAGGTCAGGCTGGCTGAGCCTGAAACTATCTTCGGTAAAACTGACCCGCATGAAGAAGGTGCCATTATGCAGGTCCGTGGAGTGCTGGTCAGATTGGAAGATGTTGCCACCGTGCTCAAAGATAAATTGAGAGACAGCCGCTACAATTCCTGGTTGGTCTGGACATGAAATCAAGAGCGTAATCATCTGATTGGGTGTCTGCACGTCTAACATCCCTCATCCCTATTCAAAATCAAGTCAGCTTTCTGGACGTGGTCTCATCTACCACACCCCTCTTTTCCAATCCTCCTGAAGACCATCCTCGCGCTGCTTCTCGTCTATTTTACATGCCTTTGCTGGTATTTGTACAGAGGTAAAAATAATCATTGGTGCAATAAGATGGCCTGGGATTACTCAACCAATGAGATAATCCCAGACCATCGTAGTTGACCCACCATTCCAAAGTATTCCCTACCACCAGCCTGTAGAAAAAGGACTCCTGCCGAATTTCTTGAGAAATAAGCTTGCTAGCCTGCGAGCCTACCCCTGAGAACCAACCAGCGTATAAACTCCAGATGTCGGATGTCCATGTCGGTCTGATCTATGTGGGTTTGCACATATTTGTACCGAAAACGATATAACCGGTTTATTTCTGTTAGCTTCCATCCAGCACGTAGCAAACGTTCACGATCTTTATCCAATCCTGTGTAGTCCATGACATCCTCCTCTTGAGTGGAATAGCATCTGTTTAACAAGAGGATAGAATCTCGAAATCACAAACTAGTTACAGCACGCTGGTGTTCTCTAACGTTTCGATCACAACAACGTGATCGAAGGCTTCGGGAGGTTTATTTCTGCCAAAACACGCAGCCCCAATTTGAAGGAACGGGATAGTTGTGCAGGTGGTAGTCCTGTGTGGAAACGACCGCGTTTCCGTTCAGAAGGTCAGTCCACTGGCCGTTTATCGAAAGCGGGATGTCCAGGTATTGCGTCGCGTCGGAGAAGTTCAGCACCACCATGAATCGCTCCAACCTGCCGTCTCCGGAATCGCCCCAGCGGTGATAAATGATCACTTGTCGCTGCTCATCGATGCCATAGCCATCTGGCGAGAAATTGTGCCAGTTCAAGTCGTAGTCGTTCGGATAGAAGTTGGGGGAGCGGAGCCCTTTGTGTTGCAATCGCAGGTCCATGAGGAAACTATACTGATCCCGCATTGTCTGGCCAATCGCATCACCGAACTCCGCCCAGCGGAGCGGACGTGGCTGGACGCGCTTGAACTGGGGTGGAGCATTCGAATCGTCTTCCCAAAGATCTTCGACCTGCCCCCATTCCTGGCCGTTGTGAATGAGCACGGTGCCGGAACAAGTAGCCAGGGCGATCATATAGGACTGCGCTTTGTACCAGCGGTCTCGCGACCCGAGCCGGCACGTAACCGTCCCGTGATCGTGGTTCTCGATATAGATGGTGGGGCAGATGGAAGAGTCAAAATCCCGGGCCGCATTCAGGACGCGCATGTACTGCGAGTTGACTTGCCCGGTGACGGCGTAACCCGTGAAGATGCCGAAGGGAGCAGAACGAAACTGATCGAACCAGGCGCCGGTGGGCTGAATCATGTTCGCGTCTTGAATCACCTGGTAGCCCCAATCGTCCTCCAGAATGAATGACACGTTGCTGAGATGCTGCTCTTGTGCATACTGCTTCAGATCGGCGACCAGTTTGGGCGCACCCTCTTGCGGGAAATGGGGATTGTCATAACCCGTCACCTGATCGAACCGGAAGCCATCGAGCTTGAAACGCGTCAGCCAGTACTTGCAGACGTCCGTGACAAACTGTTGCGTGCAAAAGTTATCGTAGTCGAGCGGGAGCATGCCATATGTGGGCGCCGGCACAAACTGACCAACAAACGGCGACTCGATCGGATTTTGCCACAGCCAGTAATAGGGGAAGCCATTCGTTCCCGAGCCCTGCCGGGCATGTTGCAACACAATGTCCAGCAAGACGTGTAGCTTGCGGTTATGGCATTCCGTGATCAAGTTGGCGAGCCGCGACAGGCGATCCACCCGCTTGGCCACGTCGTGAACGTACGCGGACTCCACAGAGAAGAAGTACGCCGGATCGTACCCCCAACTGAAAGTAACATCGTCTGGCCACGCAATCCAGGGCATGAACTCGATCGCGTTGATGTTGAGCGATTTCAGGGCATCTAGTTTGTCGACGACCGCATCGATGGCAGGCCTATTCCCGCGATATTCCTCCGTGAAATCGTCAATCATCAACTCGTAGACAATCAGGTCTTCCGAAGGCAAACGGTTATCCAGTCCGAGAGGCTCGACAAGCGTCCCACCCACGACAAACGCGGAGCGGTCTTCCAAATCGCCGCCATACCTCGTGCAGGGGTCACCGATGGTGCGGACGGTGCTATCTTCGAAACGAACCACGTACTGATATTGGTAGTAGCCATCCGGGAGCGGCGGGTCGAACGGATAGGTGAACAGATAGCCATTTGCATTCTGCGTTTTGTTCGTCACGAAGCCCGTTGCCGCGTCCCAGTTTGTGGCACGCGGATCGACGAGGCTTTGGAAGTCCCCGATCACGCGAACTTCAACAATACGGCAAGGGCCGCCACGGACATATTGCTTGGGGTCAATGGTATTATCCGGGACAAACAACGTCAAGCTCTGTTCCCCGGTTACAGATCGCGCAAAACCAAATTGCTCGTACATGTCTCTCCTCTCACTCCTCGAGCGCTCTACTCTCAAAACGCATCTTCAGACACAGTTCACTGTGGGAAATACTCAGCAATAGCCGGATCGTTTAACCTGGCATCGCCAGGTTCAAGTCCCGCGGCACGCTTGGCACGGCGTTGACGCAGCAGGTCCCAACACTGATCCAGGTATTTCTCTATCTGCTGCATTCGTTTGCGCTGCTCATCATCTAGCCCGCCTTGCGCCGACAGTTCCAGAATTTCGTGTTCCTCGTTCACGAGTCTTTCTATATGTTTATAGATATCGCTGTCTTCCATAGTTGTTCCCTCCTCGGCAAGCACTTAGGACACCAGGTATTGATCTCAGCAATTGAATTCCACCTGCACAGATTATTTACCAAAGATATCACAATACCTTCACATATGACAAGGAAACTCTCACAAAGGGTTAACAAATCCGTGATTTCTCACGCATGCTTTCTCACGCATGCTTTCTAGAGCTTCATCTGCTTAAGGAATTCCCTCACTTTTTTCTGGTCAATGTTCGCCTTCACACTATACGCAAGAATATCCGCTTCCTGCCGGGCATGCATCTGCTTGATCAGTTTGCGCTTCGAGGGATCTATACCCCTCGGTGAGGATTGGCTGATCTCGTAGAGAAAACCCATCATATCCAGCAGCTTCAGTTCATCGTGCAGAGTCTGGTCTTCTTCAATCGAGAAAGCGCTCAGGATGTCGTTTTGGATGGACTCGATAGCCTCCTTCACAGCCGCGGTCTTGAAAAAGGGCAAGATATCCCCGATGACCGCTTCATGCGCATCATGCACTAACGCCAGGGTGACGAGCCGGTCGCGTTTCTCCTGCGGATAGACGTTAAACGCAGACCAGTAAAGCGCCAGGAAAGCAACCGCCATGGTGTGCTGCCCCACATTCCACGTGCCAAAACCCGAGACGCTATACACCCTGGGGATGTTAAAGATATTCATGAGGAAGTCGAGGTTGGGCTTTTTGGAAACTTGCCCAAGCATACCCTGTGGGGTAAAGATGTTTTCATAGTCTATGTGTTCATCCATATTGACACCTTTTCGCAAACGAATATATTCATTCTTTTTATTTCTGCACGCACAATCATTATACAATTGACAGGTTCCCTCCAACGCCTCCATATTACCTCCCTCCTAGGTGAAATTGTTCACCCTTCACCAGTGATTTCAATAACTGCGCTAAGACAATACCTATGGTACGGTTTTGGAGTAGAAAAAATATGACCCGCTAAAAACTGTAAATACATGCGTATACCCATGCAGAGCAGATGACGACTACTCTTATATCGGTTCTGATACTTCGTTCACGCTCTCAAGTAGAGTGACGCTCTATTATAGAGGGACGTTGGTCTGGGGAAGTGAGCCCTTGTAGTTTTCTGGATATATAATAGGGAAGCATTGGCAGACTTGTTGTTGTGAAGAAAAGGAGTGCTCATGCAAGCACGTATTAGCAAAGAACAGGAGCGCCTGATCACTGATGGCGCCGCCTGGCGGCGCTGGGGCCCCTATGTGAGTGAACGCGCCTGGGGCACGGTACGGGAGGATTACAGTCACGATGGCTGCGCCTGGGACTATTTCCCGCATGAGGCCGCCCGCTCACGGGCGTATCGCTGGAATGAGGATGGCCTTGCCGGTATTAGCGATGACAAGGGACGGTTGTGCTTTGCCCTGGCACTCTGGAATGAACGCGATGCTATTCTGAAGGAACGCCTGTTTGGCTTAACAGGGCCACAGGGCAATCATGGCGAGGATGTGAAGGAGTGCTACTTCTACCTGGATAACACACCGAGCCACAGTTATATGTCCATGCTCTACAAATATCCCCAGGCGGCTTTTCCTTATCAGCAATTGCTTGATGAGAATGCACGACGCGGCCGAGACGTAGCCGAGTTCGAGCTACTGGACAGCGGCATCTTCGCCGGTGACCGCTATTTCGACATGTTTGTGGAATACGCCAAGGATCAACCCGAGGACATTCTGGTGCGCATCAACGTCGTCAATCGTGGGCCAGAAGCGGCAACTTTGCATATTCTGCCCACGCTCTGGTTTCGCAATACGTGGTCCTGGGGTCGGGATGACAGCCGACCTTTTTTAACACAGCAGGGAGATGAGCAGACAAACCTTGCCAATCAACGTTGTATTGTGGCGATGCACCCTTTACTGGGAAGCTACATTCTCTCTTGCGAGGATGCTGATGATCTCCTTTTCACCAACAATGATACCAATTTCCAAAAACTATATGGCACTCCAAATCCTAAGCCCTACGTCAAAGATGCCTTCGATGACTATCTTGTTCATGGGAGGCATGAAGCAATCAATCCGGAGAAAAAAGGAACGAAGGCTGCTGCGCTCTACACACGAACGTTGGCTTCTGGAGCAACGACCACCCTACGGCTGCGGTTCACCAACGTGGCGATTTTCCAGGCCAGTTCTGCTGATTTGCCTTTCAGAGACTTCGATGCAATCTTTGCTGCTCGCAAGCAGGAAGCCGACGAGTACTACGCCGCGCTCCAGCCAGCCGGCCTGGACGACGATCAGCGGCAGGTGCAGCGTCAAGCGCTGGCAGGAATGCTCTGGAGCAAACAGTTCTACCACTATATTGTTGAGCAGTGGCTGCAGGGCGATCCCGCGCAGCCCACTCCACCGTCACAACGGAAGAACGGGCGCAATCGCGATTGGCAACACCTGTATAATGAGCGCGTAATGTCCATGCCGGATAAATGGGAGTATCCCTGGTATGCCGCCTGGGACCTGGCCTTCCACTGCCTGCCGCTGGTGCTGCTGGATAGCGACTTCGCCAAAAGCCAGCTAGACCTGTTGCTGCGGGAGTGGTACATGCACGCCAATGGACAGCTTCCCGCCTACGAGTGGGCCTTTGACGACGCTAATCCACCTGTTCTTGCCTGGGCGGCATGGCGCGTCTATAAGATTGACCAGGAGCAGAATGGCTACGCAGACCGCATGTTTTTAGAGAGCGTATTCCACAAGCTGCTGATCAACTTTACGTGGTGGGTCAATCGCAAGGACTCAGAAGGCAATAACGTCTTTCAAGGAGGTTTTCTTGGGCTGGACAATATCGGCGTCTTTGATCGCAGCGCTCCTTTGCCCACGGGCGGTTATCTCGAACAGTGCGATGGCACCAGTTGGATGGGTATGTATTGCTTGAATATGATGACTATCGCGCTGGAACTGGCGCTCACCAATCCTGTTTACGAGGATATTGCCCTGAAATTTTTCGAGCATTTTCTTGCCATTGCCGCTGCGATGAATAATATTGCCGACGAGGGAATCCGGCTCTGGGACAAGGAGGATGAATTCTTTTACGACGTGCTCCACCTGCCTGACGACTCCCATTTCCCGCTCAAAATCCGCTCACTCGTCGGATTAATTCCCCTGTGTGCGGTGGAGGCAATCGAACCACGAGTGCTCGAAGCCTTACCCAGGTTCAAAGGACATCTTGAATGGTTTCTACGTTACCGCCCCGACCTCACGCGCCTCGTCTCTCATTGGCAACTGCCCAACAGTGGCGAACGTCGTATGCTGGCGCTGGTTCGTGGACATCGACTGAAATGCTTGCTGAAGCACATGCTCAACCCCGATGAGTTCTTGAGCGATTACGGTATCCGCTCCCTAAGCAAGCATCATGCTGACCAACCCTACATCCTTCATACCGACGGTGTTGCGCATACTGTGCGCTACGAGCCGGCGGAATCGCGTACGGGACTTTTCGGTGGTAATTCGAACTGGCGCGGCCCAATCTGGTTCCCCATCAACTATCTGCTCATCGAGTCTTTGCAAAAGTTCTATTACTACTATGGCGATGACTTTCTGGTCGAGTGCCCTACCGGATCAGGCCAGTTCTTGAATCTGATGGAGATTGCCAACGAACTATCACAACGACTGATCCGCCTCTTTCTACGCGACGATGCCGGGCGCCGTCCCTTCAATGGCACCTACGAACTTCTGCAGCATGATCCCCACTGGCGTGATCATCTATTGTTCCACGAATTCTTCCATGGAGAGCATGGCACGGGACTCGGTGCCAGCCACCAGACTGGCTGGACAGGACTGGTGGCTCTATTGATACAGCAGCAGGGCTTGCGGGAGAACGGAAGGGATGTAGAAGAGGTTTCGCACACGGGATATTTACGCGCACCAACGGGATATCATAAGCTGCCTGAACGCAGGTAACTGTTTTTCCCCATGAGAATATCAACTCTCATTTGTCTGCTGGCTTTTCGGTGACGTTTTCCGTGTGGGCGTCGCCGTGCGAGTATTGTCCTGCGTATCCTTCTCCTGCAAAATATCCTTCAGCAAGAACGCATGCGCGATGTCGGTCGCCCCACCACTGCCCACTTGCACCACCGCGTGCGTATTGCTGGCCAGGCCGCGCGCGACGCCGAGTTGCTCGCCTGCCCATTCCCACTCAGCTGCTTGCCGGTACTTTTGCAACCGTTCCTGCAATTTCGCCAGCCGCAGTTCCTCCACTTCGGCCTCTAGTTCGGTCACGTGCTTGCGCATCTCAGCCTGTTGGATTTGCAGTTGCAGTTCTTCGCGCTCTCGCTCTACTCGCGCGATCACCGCCTGCCGCGCAAGCGCCTCCGCATCGGTTTGCTTGCGCTGGGTCAGCGCCTGCTGCTCGGCTTGCTCTACCTGCTGCAACATGGCCAGCTGCCGCGCCTCCTGCGAACGCACAAAGTCCACCGGGGGCTGTGCGTAGATGATGTTCACCTTCATGATCTTCACGCCGTACGGCTCGCTGGCGTTACTCAATACCTCGCGCAGCTCAGCGGTGTCTTGCCGCGTCAAGTTGTTGACCTCATCGGAGCTGATCTGGCGCACCATCGCGCGCATGGTGTTCTGGCAGGCCGCCTGGAATACCTGGTCAAAGTCGCTCGCCGAGACGCTGTAGACAAAACGGTAGGGATCGCTGATCGTAAACGTCACCAGCGCCTGCACGCTCGAACGCACATTATCCTGCGTTGGCGCTTCATTGACCGGCACATCAAAGGGGATGATACGCCGCGTTACGAGGTGGGAGACCACGATCCATGGGGGGAGTATCTGCGTCCCACTCTCAATCGTGCGCAGGTACTTCCCCTGGCGTTGCAGCAGCCCGTACGCTCCTTCCGGGATACGCACCAGGAAACTGCGGAAGATGGCCAGCACAAAGAAGACCAGGCTCAGCGGTATGGCCGCACTGGTCAGCAAGGGATTGCCTGCCAGAACGCCCCACAGAATACCACCTACCAGGATGACCACCCCGATCAGGAAGGGGATATTGCTGATGCGGTTCTGTCGCTGGGTGAGCACGACAATCGGCGTGCGTCCACTGGCATCCTGGGTGACAAAGGCATCGGCAGCCTGGTCCAACGGGACACGCACCGAGGTCAGCTGCGTATAATCAGGTGCGATTGCACCTCTTGACTGGTCGACAGCCATAGGAAACTCCCTCCTGTAATAGTATTAAATAATATAAAACTGATCAATTCGCTGTATTCCTCAACTCGCCTTTTCTGGCGTGAGCGGCGCTGTGTCCTGGGAGGGCGTGCGCTGCGGGATAGGCACTATCGTTCGCTTGCCCGCCCGCGAGCGCTCACGTGTCGTCGGGACTGCCTCATCGGGCAGGACGCCTGCAGGACGTGGCGGGTCGCTCAAGCGCCCGTAGGTATAGCGGTACAGGTCATACACAACCTGTGCCAGGGGCGCCCCCAGAAATAGCCAGATCAGCCCGAACTGGCTGGCGACGACCAGGATCACCACCAGGATGACCGGGTGGATCTTCACACTGTTGCCCGCGAACAGCGGCGCCAGCAGCCAGTTGCGAAGGAAATGAATCGCCACGTAAAGCACAAGGATCGCTAGCGCCGTCTGCCAGGAGGAGGTCAGGCCAAAGAGCACCGCGGGAATGGTGCCCAGAAGCGTCCCGATCGACGGGATGAAGTCGGTGAAGCCTACCAGCATGGCCAGCAGGAGCGGGAACGGGATGCCCTGCACGCCCAGTCGCTGCAACAGGATCAGCCCGAGGTAGGTGACAAGGCCGACCGCTGTTGCCATGACGACCAGCTCACGAAAGTACACCCGGAAGGTGCGGTCAAGAATACGCGCCACGGCCCAGAAATCGGGTCGCAGCCAGTCGGGCAGGATACGATCCACGGCTCGTACACCATTGCGTTGATTATTGAGCACGGCGAAAATCCAGGTCGGGATAACCAGCAGGCCCAGCAAGAAACTGAAGGCGCTCAGCAGGCTAAGGATACTTCTGACCACAACACCGAAGAAATCCATCACATATTTCGTGAAGTTGTGCTGAAGGTTGGTGGTGGTCTGCTGCAGCCACCCACGCAAGAACACACGGACCGGCTCCGGCCATCCCTTCGCCTGTTGGTCGAGATGGGTGAAATACGCACGTAATTGATCGGTGTTGGGCAGAGTTTGCAGAAAACGCAGGACCTCCTGGACCACAGCGGGGATGAGTATGGCGAAAAACAGCCCGACGAGGGCGATTTCGCCGAGGATGACCAGCAGCACGGCTAGCCCCCGCGGCAGGAAGCGATCCAGCCAGTTGACCACGGGCAGCGTGACATAGGCGATCATGATGCCGATCACGAACGTGGCGAGCGACTGGAAAGCGCTCGCAATCAACCAGACAAGACCAGCCAGCGCGATAACAACGAGTAAGAAGCGCATAAGGCCGCTGGGTGTGATACTCTGCATGCGCATCCACAGCCGCTGCCACGCTTGCTGCGCTTTGAGTTTTGATGCGACGAGCCTGCTTTGTTGTTGCTCGGAGATAACCCCCGCTGCTTTTTCATTGTTGGTACTCACGTGAATTTACCTCAACAAAGTGCTACTATTTTGATGAAAAAATACCAATCTTACATACTACTTCCAGAATACTATCCTGGGGACGAAATTACAAATTTGCAAACGCACTATTTTCCCTTCCTGGGCTATTCCTCCTCCGTCATCTTCTTTGAGACGGCAGCATCTACCGCGCTGTATGCCTTTGCTAACAAGGAAGCAACATTCATATCTCCAATTGTGAAAGGGGCGGTACCTAGTCTTTTGAGAATTGCCTTGTCAATCCTAGGGGTAGAGAGGTTTACTGTAAAGGACTCTATTGCTTCACCTGCCTGCCAGAATGTTTCTAGATGTTCTTCGAGAGATATGTGGTTTTCTTCCTCAGCAGAGGCAGTCTCAGCACCCACTGAAGTATCTTCCACCGGGAATGTCGCAGCGCGTTTGTCTCTCAGTACTGCGATGATTTGTTCCTTCGTTCGTCCGCGCAATTTGAAAATCAGGAATGGATCCTCGTCGAAACGCTCGGCTAACAGGTAATAGACGGCGGCGATATGCTTGCAAGGATTTGCCCAGTCAGGACAGGAGCAATCAGTATTCAATTCCCTGAGAGCAGTGGGGAAAAGCGAGACGTGCACTGACGCAAAGGCTTCCTCTATAGTATTAGGCATCTCACCTGCCAGTAGTTTTGCCGCGAATATCGCCTGGGAAGCCATGGCATCTGTGACCTTGTCCCAATCCTGGTCTGAAAGGGGCTCCAAACGTATCTTGACGTTGTACGGCCTGGGCTGTGATCCCTGAACTTTGGCCTTGACAAGACCGGGTTCAATGTCAATCGAGATTACCTGCCCCTGGCGCGCATAGGAGCGACCTCGCGTCAGCCGCGTTCCCATGCTGAAGGACTCTAACACTTTTATCCAGCGTTTGGACCACCAGGTTTCGCCAATCTCGCCGCGCTCGCTTTTGGTCTTGATACCACCTTCAACTCTTCTTGGCCGCGACGGCTCGTAATAATCCCAGTAGCCTCCGTCTCCCCATCGTCCCATGGTTTATTCTCCTACTGCCTCACGGCTCAACGCGAAGAGTTCTTTGAGCTGTGCCGTTGACATCTCGGTAAGCCAGTTCTCCCCGCTTCCAACGATGCTTTCAGCAAGCACCTTCTTCTGCTCTATCATCTGGTCGATACGCTCTTCCAGTGTGCCGACACAGACGAACTTGTGTACCTGTACATTCTTTTTTTGCCCGATACGAAAGGCTCGATCGGTCGCTTGATTTTCTACCGCGGGGTTCCACCAGCGATCAAAATGGAATACATGGTTGGCCGCCGTCAGGTTAAGGCCTACACCACCAGCCTTAAGCGAGAGGATGAAAAGTGGCGCCCCACGACGCTCCTCTTGAAAACGCTGAACCATGACATCGCGCTGCTTTTTAGGCGTGCCGCCATGGAGAAAAAGCACCTCGCGTCCCAATGTTTCCTGTAGTTGATGGCGAAGGAGTGTACCCATCTCCGCAAATTGCGTGAATATCAAAGCCTTGTCACCTTCTGCCAGGGCCTCTTCGAGCATTTCCTCAAGACGGGCAAGTTTTCCTGAGCGGCCAGGTAAGGAACTGCCATCAGCAACAAACTGGGCAGGGTGGTTGCAAACCTGCTTCAGTTTTAGCAGGGTAGAAAGCACCAGTCCCTTTCGTTCGATACCCTCCGATTCTTCGATCTTTGCCAGCATTTCCTGCACCACGGCCTCATACAGTGTTGCCTGTTCCTGTGTGAGGTTACAGAATACTTTCATCTCCATTTTATCAGGCAGGTCCGCGATAATTGTCTTGTCGGTCTTCAAGCGACGCAGCACAAATGGCTGAATCAACCGTTTGAGCGATTCCGCGCGGTTCGCATCATGGTACCGCTCGATAGGAATAGCAAAATTTTTGCGAAAATCTGTGCCGGAACCTAAATAGCCAGGATTCAGAAATTCCATGATTGACCAGAGTTCGGAGAGCCGGTTCTCTACCGGCGTGCCGGTGAGTGCGATTTTATGCTGCGCGTTGAGCTTTTTTATTGCCTGGGTCTGCTTGGCCGCATCGTTTTTGATATTCTGCGCCTCGTCCACAACCACATAATCCCAATCAATAGAGGAAAGATGCTCTTTATCACGAAGCGCCAGGGAATAGGTGGTGATTACAATGTCATGCCGTAGCGCCTCTTGTATAAACGCTTCCCCCGAGAGCCGTTCGTGGCCATGGTGGACCATGTCCTTGAGAGTTGGCGCGAATTTCTGCAGCTCTTTGTGCCAGTTTCCCACGATGGACATTGGGCAGATGAGTAAAGCTGGACCAGGTTCTGACACTTGTTGTCGTACTTCGCGATCATGCAGCAATAGCGTAATGAGTTGCACGGTATTATGACACACAATGTTATCAGCAACATAGTTATGATGTGTTTCAACCTCGAAATCGTAGACCCAGCCATCATACTGTACTTCCTCAATCTCCTTGATTCTGCAATAGTAGACTTCCTGGTCAATTAAGCGTTGCAACTGTACTTTTGTTGTAATCAGCAATTGTTTATCTAACTGCCCATAAGCATCCAGTGTTTGAACAGCCCACTTTGATAGAGCCTTCTCCCGATACTCTCTTTCTGCTTCACCGCTCAGTATATTGTCGAACGCAGTGATCACCTGTTGTAGACTGTTTGGTGAAAATTGTTGTGAACCATTGATGTAGACAGTACCAATCCCAAAGTGACGAGCAGGAAGCCTGGTAGCAGCAACAGTATGAGCCATAATCTCTGAGGCCGGGATACCCTCAACGTTGGTATTACTCACCAGCTCACAGATTTTCTCTAATCGCCTTTGCTTTTCACTACCTGCAAAGCCTATCTCCTGGCAAAACTTCCTGGCAGCATTCCCACCTAAAACACCAAATTGGTACAGGCGAAAAATTCCGCTACCATTAGTTGCTCGCTTCTGTTTGGTAGATATCCTCATCCAGATTCCAAAGCGTCGGAGCAAGTAAGAAAGTTGCTGGATAAGCAGAGGCGAAGCTGTACTGATCTCAATGCTTCGCATACTTGAAACAACGGAAGCTTCGGCCTCAAAGAAGTTGCTCAGAAAAATCCGTACACTTTCAAGATCGGCTTGCATAATAAAGTCAGGGATGCTCTTCTCACGTGATAGCTTCCCCCACTCGTAACCCCTGGCTTCAACGAACCGCCGATATACTGCACTGCAGACCATTAGATAAGGGGCGCGGTCATTATAAGAATGAATAGAAGGGCGATAGATATTGATACCATACTTTTTACTCAAACGCTGAATACAATGTTGCAATTCTTCAAGCACTGAGACGTCCTTTTGCGTTATGGAGACCCTCGCTGCGCATTTTGGTTCGTATCCTTCGGAAATTTGCCAGGCGAGGAATTTGACGAGATCAGGGTCTTCTGGTTTGCCATCCCAAATAAGCTTTGCCGGTACGCAGACGTAATCTCCAAGATGAAGGTCATTTGTCCAACCCTTGTCTGTGAGTAGCTTGTGCGGATATGTGATGGTTACACTACTCCCATCTTCTAGCCGCACAGTCCGTAGAGGCTTAGAGAGATGCTGACGATAAAGTCGTTTGATGGAAGCTTGCACAATCTGTCCGGTCATTCCATCAATCGAATTAGTAAGCAATTGCTCAGTAGGTTCAGCCCAATAACCCTCTCCGTCAAACGCGGCTTCCCCAGCGTAGTGCTTCCAAATATCCTCAGCCTTCTGTAGCATTCCGTTCATAACAATAAGAGCCGCTGCGCTGGAGCATTTCCCCAGTCCCATATCGTCCGCCAGGCAAGCCCCAAAGCCGAATTGTTTGAGAAAAGCCAGCCAGGAACCCCCCTTGAGTTGATAGGGGCGCAGCTTTCCCCGAAAAGTAGAAGGCGTTTTGATTGGAGTCAATTTGGCATTCTCGGTCAGCCCATCTAATACCTCCTTAATCCAGCCATCCCCTTCAATATCCATCACCGGAAGACCTAATTCGGACGCTTCTTGTCCCAGGCCGATGCGCAGAGCCTCACCAAGCGACATATGCCCGTTGCTATGCTTTTTCTCGAAGAAGGCGATAGCAGCCTCAACCTCCTCCGGACGCAATTCAACCCACTGGCCTCGCACTTTTATCAGAGGGACCTTCAGATTGACCAGACTCTCAAATTCTTCAGTTGAGAGATCTGTATCGCCCATCGCGATCGTCCAATTGTAATCGACAATATTCCTCAACCCCATCAGTCCTGAGCCTGTTTTCGCATCCGCCTTCGATTGTACCTTCAATTTGACGCCCAGGCGGGCCGAGGGTTTTTGCCACCAGGGTGGAACAAGCACACCAAAACCGCTCTGCTCAAGCAATGGGGCAGATTCACGCAGAAAGGTGTAGGCCTGTTCAGTACTCAGTTTCAGCCCTACAGGACGAGCGGTTCTTAAACTATCCTCGATTGCAGGGAAAAGACGGGAAGCTTTGCCAAGATCGGCAAGCAAGCGTTCCTGCGGATTCTCAAATTTGCGTGTAAGAAACGTGAGGGTGCCCGAACGCTCTTTCCAGACCTTTTCCACTGGCACAAGCAAGCTTCGATCGTCATTGGCCTGGAGTTGGAAACTGATGCGCCAATCTGAGCTTTTTCCGCTGTCTTCACCAGGCGCATCGAGTCGGAAGCAGGTACGAAACGCGGCATTCGTTTCGACGGGTCGAATCTGATCGAGCCAGCTATGGAGTGTCTCAGAAAAACGTTGTAGTTCCGCGGGGGTTGCCACAAGCACCGGGTCATCTGAAGCAAGCGCTTGCAACCACTGCTCCGGCAAAGATATCTTGTTGGAGCGCTTACTACGACCAGGGCGAGTTGCAAGCAGCGATGTTGAAGACAAACTTTCTCGTACAAAAGCGTCAAGAGTTTGATTCAGAAAAGAGAGCAGAACGCTTTGTAGCACCGAAGGTTTCATTTCGCTGGTTGGCAAAAATGCCCAGCAAATCGGCGGCATCGCTTTTGAGAGTACAGAGAAACGCTCATTATCCTCTGCCGCAAGGACTACCTGCCAGTCCGCGCGAAAGAGTGAAACACCATCCTGCCGGGTTTCTTCAAGTGCCGGTATATAAGCTTGCCGTGCAATCAGTTCAAATGCGAACCTCGCCGCCTCCATCCAGAAACGCAGTGAACTGCCATACGCTATGCTGCGAGGTGCGTCATTGGGTAATGCAAGCAGAAAATCAAGCGCATTACCTGGCTCGAGCGTCAGCGTAGCTACCTCCCATGACTTGAAACCTGTCGCTTTCAGGTCAATGGGCTCTTTCTCCAGCATAAGTTCAGGTGAGGATTGTGGCGCCGTGGCTGTAGAAGGCAGAGAAAGTCTTAAACGACTGGAACCTACGCTTTTAGACAGCAGGCTACCCACAAGCTCGCTTATGGCCTCCTGCAGTGGATCGTGGGGAAGTGCAAAGGGATGTCGTTGAGGTTGTTGTTCCTCAGCTTGCTTGCCCCGACGTCGCATGGTGGCGCCTGTTGGACTGGATGATTCCGCCCAGAGATGAAATTTCCCCGGTACAAGATTATCCCAATTTGCATGTAAGACTATCAAGAGCGTGCCTCTTTATGATCATATTTATCGCGGCATACTATTCCAGGCTGGGTGAGCTTGCAACACAGGTATACGAAACTATTATACAGTCTCTTTGATAGCGTTTTATTACAGGGTTTTGAGTCTGAAAGAACTATCCTTGTAGCTTTCACTACTCGGATGGCTTTTCCTGTTGCTAGCCCTTACTTTCGTTTTGGTGGTGGCACAAGAGGCTCATTCTCTTGTTCTAACCTGTCAATAAATGCCCTGATAGGTTTTGTTGCCTTTTTTAAGTCTGTTAGCAGGTAGGCATCCCTTTTTCCGGCTATATTCTCGAAGCCTAGATGTTCGACCAGCTTCTTACCTTCAGGTGTTGCTGCTATAGCGTACCACTTTTTGATGTCATATTGCCTATCTAGCAGAAGTGCCCATCTTATGGCACTTCTAATTATGAAATGCCCTTAGATCAATTCGTAGTCGATGGCTTTGTAAAGCAGTTTTGTAGAGTGGTAGGGAGCGCGACCTCGCCCGCCAAGACAGTTCACGCTCCCACCTATCACCCGTAGACCCTTGTTAGGCTCAGGCTAAGCCTATTATAGCTTGCCTGGTCAATCAGGAACATTTGTTTTTACACACAGACACAAGGAGGAACAGCATGTACAGATGTTTCAATATGTTGAACATACCCATGTTTGATGTCCACATCACGTTTCCTCTCACCCAGTTTCATGCCATGCTTGCCGCCTTTGGCGAGCAGTTTGAAGCCCAGCACGATACCGTCGTGCTGCTCGATTGCGGTGCTTCTCAGAAGCAGGCAGTGGGCTACCTTGTGCTCGAATGGACCGACGAGGTAGACGAGGCCTTTATCCAGCAACTCACCAGTGATCCCAATGTCGTTGACTTCTCGATCTTTACCGTCCCATGTAGTACCGATGACCCCCCGTTTTCCTCCTTCACGTTTGCCGAAGAAGGAGAGCCCTTGTGATGAACATCCCTGAACTTACCATCCAGGTCAGCGAACTGCGCTGGCTGGTCTCTGAACTTGGGAAAGAACTGGAAACCCTGGCGACAACACCCTATGATGATCGTCTTCCGTGCATGGTGGTGTTAGAAGAAGCACACCCGCTTTTTATGGTATGGTAGAGAATAGATACCAGAAGGTATATGACAGGCAGAAAGGAGGCAAGCTCTGTGAAACTGGTAGAACAGCATGTCATTAGCAAGCATGATCTGCGCTATGCAGCCATTGATGCAGCGGCCTTCGCCTCCAAGAACTTGTACAATGCGGCCCTCTACGAGTACCGGCAAGCGTTTATCTATGAGGGGAAGTATCTCAACTACAACGAAGTGCAGCGGCGGATGCAGTCGCATGAGGCGTACAAAGCCTTACCAGCGAAAGTCAGTCAACAAATCCTGATGCTGCTAGACAAGAACTGGAAAAGCTTCAAAGAAGGAGGCGAGGCTTACGAGGAAGACCCTTCTAAGTTCACAGGACGGCCCTGCTTGCCCAAGTACAAAGACAAGAGCGAAGGTCGCAATATCCTCGTGTACACCATCCAAGCTATTAGTAAAAGAGGCCTGAAGCGTGGACTCGTAGAGCCATCCATGCTTCCGATCACCGTAAAGACCCAACAAAAGGACATCGATCAAGTACGCATCATCCCGCGAAAAGGGTTCTACGTGGTGGAAGTGGTCTACGAACAAGCCGTGAAGCAAGCCCCTGTGAACCCTGCGTACTACGCTGGCATAGATATTGGCATGAACAATCTGGTAGCGCTAACCTCAAACAAACCCGCTTTTCAAGCGGTAGTCGTTAACGGGCGTCCAGTGAAGTCTACCAATCAATTCTACAACAAGCGCAGAGCGGAGTTACAAGAGAAGCTAGGGCATCCTGGCACAACCAGACGCATGGAGAGTATGACCAACAAGCGAAACAGGCGCATTGAGCACTACATGCATACAGCCAGTAAGCGGATTATTGACGTACTGGTAGAAGAGGGGATAGGTGTGTTGTGCATCGGGAAGAATGACGGGTGGAAGCAAGAAGCGAACATGGGTAAGCGCAACAATCAGCAATTCGTGCACCGTCAAGATCACGGAAGAGTCCTACACCTCACAGGCAAGTTTTCTTGATCGTGACCCGTTACCGGTACGGAAACCAAACGACGACACCAAACACACCTTTAGCGGGAAACGGATCAAACGTGGACTCTACCGCGCATCTGGTCGCCGGTTCATTAATGCCGACATAAACGGCGCGTACAATATTGTGCGGAAAGTAGCACCTGACGCCTTCGGGTCGGAGGGTGTAGAGGATGGTAAGGGGATGTTCGCATCCCTGGTAGTCCATCCTGTGAGGGTTGTCATTCCCCTCACGAAGCCAAAGAAAGCAAGCGGTCAATAGAACACTATGCTTTTTGGAACTATAATAGCACAACTTCATAGAACAGGCTATCACGAAGCGATCATACGGGCATTATTTGTTTACGCTTCATTGCTCCACCATCTCCCCTTGCACAATGCTCTCTGTGGTATCGCTGCCCGGTTGTGCGTTACTTTGGCGATATCCCAGCAAGGCTAAGAGCGGGGAGGCCATCATCGTTGTCACCAGGGCCATGATTACCAGCATCGCAAAGAGGGTGGGTGAGAGCACACCGAGGTCCAGGCCGATATTGAGGACAATCAACTCAACGAGTCCGCGCGTGTTCATCAGAATACCGAGAGTCAGCGATTCTTTCCAGGACTCACCCATCCAACGAACAGGAAGCATACTGCCAAGTATCTTTCCTGCACAGGCGATCACCAGCACAAGCAGGCAGATTAGCCACAGCAGCGGGGCGCTAATGAGACCAATCTGGGTATGTAAACCACTGTAGACGAAGAAAAGGGGTAGGAAAAGGATGTTATTGACCTGGTCGAGGCTGCGCACCTCTTCAACATAGGTGGTCTTGCGCGGTAGAATGATACCCATCAGGAACGCGCCGAAAATGGGATGGATACCAATTGCGTTGGTTATGTATGCTGAGAGTAAGAGCAAGATGAGAATGAGAGCGATAAGCAGCTGCTTTGAATGAATGCGTTGATCGGCATAGACGAGGAGTGGCCGTACGATTGTGTACATGAAAACAATGAAGAGTAAGGTCAGTCCGACGGTGAGTATTGCTGAAGTCGGACCCGTTGCATGGATGATGGCAATCACGAGGGCGAGCATGCACCAGGCAAGGGCATCACCGATAGCAGCACACGTAAGCGCCAGCATCCCAATCCTTGTTCCTAACATATTCTTCTCGGCCAGGAGGCGCGCGAGCACCGGAAAAGCTGTTATGGCCATGGCAGTGCCAACCAGGAGCATAAATGAGACAAGGGTTGCTTTTGGTCCTGCCAGGCCAGGATAGAGGAAGAATGCGAGCAAGGCACCCGTGATAAGTGGCAGGATTGTTCCGCTCAGCGAGACGACAATGGCATTGCGGCTCTGACGCAGCATTAAGTGGGTATCCAGGCGTGTCCCCAGAGAGAACATGTAGAGAACGAGGCCAATATCGCCCAGGGTCTGCAAGGTAGGGAGCACACTGGCGGGAAATAACAGTGCCTCGAAACCAGGGAAGAGTGCTCCCAGCAGTGAAGGACCCAGGACAAGTCCCGCCAGGATTTCCCCTATGACCCATTGTTGACCAATTCGCCCTCCGAGATAACCAAAGATTTGTACGACGATCAAAATGATGATGAGTTGGAGTAGTATTTGTCCTGTAAGCATATTACCTCCTCGTTTCACGAGACGCTGTCTTCAACCAGGTATTGCTCTACCTGAAAGTATACACTACATTGGTTGAGGCAACAGCGCAATGAACCGAAACACTACATTTCTATGAAGTTTTTCACCACCGCTTGCCCGCGAAAATGACTCAAGCGGTTTGAAAAGAAGACAGTGGTATAATATATAACCAGATAGGATACGCTCCTAAACAAATTTCGTTTTGAAAGGCAGACAACAAAGATGTCCATAAACATAACGCCACTGACACAACGTCCTACCTGGAAGGCGCTCGAGGAACACTACCAGAAGATACAAAACCTTCATCTCCGAACGCTCTTTGCCGAGGACCCCGGTCGCGGGGAGCGCTTCGCAACGGAAGCCGTTGGCATATATTTAGACTACTCAAAGAACCGTATTACCGGCGAGACGATGCGCTTGCTGCTGGAACTTGCCGAGTCCTCGGGCCTGCGAGAGCGCATTGACGCGATGTTCCAGGGCGAGAAGATCAACGTGACAGAGCAGCGCGCAGTCCTGCACGTGGCCTTGCGCGCACCGAAGGAGCAGTCTATTTTTGTTGATGGCCAAAACGTCGTGCCAGAGGTCCACGCGGTACTGGATAAGATGGCAGACTTCGCTAACCGGGTGCGCAGCGGCGCGTGGACGGGATATACCGGGAAGCGCATGCGCACTATTGTGAACATTGGTATTGGCGGCTCGGACCTCGGTCCGTTCATGGCCTACGAGGCGCTGAAGTATTATAGCGATCGCGGCTTGACCTTGCGTTTCGTCTCCAACGTTGATGGCAACGAGTTCGTGGAAGCCACCAGCGATCTTGATCCCGCGGAGACGCTTTTCATTGTATCGTCCAAGACCTTCACTACACAGGAGACGCTGATCAACGCACGTTCGGCCCGCGCATGGTGCGTCCAGGCGCTGGGGAACGAAGAGGCAGTCGCAAAACACTTTGTCGCCGTCTCTACAAACACCCCAGAGGTAGAGAAGTTTGGCATTGACACGGCAAATATGTTCGAGTTCTGGGATTGGGTTGGTGGCCGTTACTCCTTTGACTCGGCCATTGGCCTTTCCCTGATGATCGCTATCGGCCCCCAGAACTTTCAAGAGATGCTGGCGGGCCTCCATGCAATGGACGAGCATTTCCGCACCACTCCCTTTGAGCGCAACCTCCCGGTGTTGTTGGGGCTTATTGGCGTCTGGTACAATAATTTCTTTGGCGCGGAGACTGTGGCAATCCTGCCCTACGACCATTATCTTGGTCGCCTGAGTTCCTACTTCCAGCAGCTCGATATGGAGAGCAACGGAAAACACGTCGACCTGGAAGGTCGGCAGGTGAATTATCAGACCGGGCCAATTATCTGGGGACAACCGGGAACCAATGGACAGCATGCCTTCTACCAGCTCATTCACCAGGGAACCAGGCTGATTCCTTGCGATTTTATTGGCTTTTGCCGACCCCTGAACAAGCTCAAACCGCACCACGATCTGTTGATGGCGAACTTCTTTGCTCAGACTGAGGCCCTGGCATTCGGCAAGACGGCAGAGGAGGTCGCAGCTGACGGTGTCCCGGCATTCCAGGTGCCGCACCGCACCTTTGAGGGAAATCACCCGACCAACACCATTCTCGCTGAGCGCTTGACTCCGGGAATACTCGGGAAGCTGATTGCGCTTTATGAGCACAAGGTCTTCGTCCAGGGCACTATCTGGCATATCAACTCGTTTGATCAATGGGGTGTCGAACTGGGTAAGGTACTGGCGAACAGGATTATTCCTGAGCTTTAAAGCACAGACGAACCCGTGCTGGCACATGATAGTTCGACCAATACCCTGGTTCGGTACTACCGGGAGTTGAGAGGAGAGCCTTCCTAGTCCAAAGAGAAAGACTGGTGCCCTACCTGCACCAGTCTTTTTTTACCTGTCCAAGGGACTTCTCCTTTTCCTCTATATATCCTCACATTGTTTCAGACATAGCTACGGGTTCGACGGTACTGGCGGTACAAAGACGGCTCAACGTGGCCTGACGTGACCCGCTGGATTCTTTCGTTCCTGCGCAGTCCTTTGTCTTTGTGAATCTGCCTTCAGGTCTTCCTGTATACCCCTTCCCACTTTGTTGAAGTCTCTCCCGACACTCCCTGAGAGGTTTCCCTCTTGCTAAGAGTGTAAGGTGTTGACATCACTAAGTTCTCTCAGAGAGAGGCTTTTTTCTCACATAGATGTCACAGCTTCTACAACTTCCTCGGTTGGAATACCTTTCATCGTCTGTTGCATCAAAAACTGGACCACGTCACATAAACTTCCAGTCTCCTCGTAGACTGCGACCTGGTGATCCGCACCTGTTCCGTGTGGGTCTTCAAGCACGTCGCGCAGGTGGTTGATTTCAGTGCGGCTGCCCAGGTCATCTATTACATCATCGACGAAATCCAGCAGTTCGCTTATGGACTCACGCATACTGTGACGACGCCCCTGCACATAATCGATCACTTCAGCATCCAGGCCGGCGCGCATTGCATGCCACTTGTTCTCCTCAATAAAATGAGACGACAACATGGGAGTCCACAGACCAGCTTTATTCAGTTTGGTCAACTTCGCGACAAGAGCCTGGCAGAGCGCGGCAATAGCAATCATATCGTCAAAGGTTCCAGGCATATCAAAGATGCGAAATTCGACGGTACTGAAAAATGGATGTGGGCGAATATCCCACCAGATGCGTTTCCCGTTGTCGATACTCCCAGTTTTGATCAAAGCCTGCACGTAGGAGTTAAAATCGCTCCAGGATGGGAAAACCTCTGGTATTCCGCTGCGTGGGAAGGGCTTCCACACCGCGGAACGATAGGATTTGAGGCCGGTGAGGCGCCCAGCCCAGAAAGGTGAGTTGGAGGAGAGGGCCAGCAAATGAGGAAGCCACGTCCGCAACTGGTTCATTAAGGTGACGGCCATCTCCTGATTTTCAACGCCGATGTGAACATGCAGGCCAAAGATCAAGATGGAGCGGGCTACATCCTGAAATTCGTCTTCCAACTGGGCGTAGCGGTCACAGGGAGTCCGTAACTGCTTCTGCCACAATGCTGTGGGATGGGTGCCCGCGCTGATGAGTGCCAGTCCTTCCTCTTGCACCAGGCACGCCAGTCTCCTTCTCAAAGCTTGCATTTCCTTGCGAGCAGTGGCAATATCAGGTAGTATATCAGAGATTAGTTCCACCGTTGGCTGGAGCATCTCCGCTTTGATCTGTTCTCCAAAGATGGCATGACCACGCGCTAAAATGGTTTGAATACCCGGACTCAACTGGCCTGTTTGACGATCCACCAGTTGAAACTCTTCTTCAATCCCAATAGTAAACAGTTTTGCCATGGCGCTGCCTCCTTTCATGGTATTCGAGAAGTTTCATTCTTTCTAGAAGTGTGTAATATTCTCATCAAAGGGACGTCACAGAGTGTGACTTTTCAGTCACAATGTACTCACAATACTCACCAGAGCATGTACATTCATATCATTCTCGGTTTAGCGCTCAGCCGCTCACCCGGAAGGGGTGTGGAGAATATGCTGGCCGGGTTTGCGCCACAGCTGATTTTGACAATGATAGACGGTGATATAATGAAGAACGGAAGTTGTTTTCATTCAAACTGGAGGAGTCCCTCGTTATGCACCCCTTTTCACGCGAAGCCATGGAGAGACCCTTTCGCACGCTTCAGGCCGCCTGGATCTTACGTGAGAACGCCGAGACAATAGGACGAGTCGCTGCTGGCGCGAGCGAGGATGAGATTATAGTTGCGGTAGTGCATAAAGATTTAAGCTTCGGAGGCGCCTGGGCGGTTGCTCGTAATGAGTTGGCCAAAGAGGTTATGGTGGCAGAAGACAAGGGTGGATTGTCACTCATCTTTTCAGCAAACACCCCGGTCGTCACGATTGAGGAACGATGCAATGAGCTTGCACGGATCGCTCGCAAGAGATGGGAAGTGATGCAGCGGTGGGTGAGCCGGCACCCACAAAATGATCTCGAATAGCAACGCTTTGACAGAGAGAGTTCATATGAGAAGTATCCCGCTGTTACGCGTTCGTCAAGACGTATTCTTCGAATATAACCTCTCTCATTAGCGTATCGGCGACGGTACGCACGAATTCATCACCGCAGAGCTGGCAGAAGTAACGACCTTCGTTATATGCTTTATCGCCTTGCACTGTTAGCCGTAACCCGGCGGGTTTGCCACACCATTGGCAGGCGCTTCCACTAGGGGCAATATCAACAGTGATGGGTCGGCGAATTTGATTGTACAACATGAATTATTCCCCTTTCTGTACCGAAAGCGATATCTCTCAACTTTTCGCTCCAGTACTGCTCGTTCTTTCCTGGTACCAGCATAGCTACTCTGCATCACAACATCCTTACATTGGCGTGGCTTACACTCACAAAGGGGTAACAGATGGACAAACATCGAATGGGCAGTGCGTCGCGCCGCGACGCACTGCCCATTCGATGTTTAGGAGATGATGCTCTACACCTGTGGCCGATAGGGACCGGTAATATGTTCAAAGCGCGGGCGATAGCGAGTGGCATGATAGTCAGCAGGGTCTACGCGCCGGGCAGCTAAGTTTTTGCTCGGGATATCGGTCGCGATAAACTCGCCATCGCGGTGCGCCGTCATAACGCCATGGATGCCCCTCGAAACGCAATCCATAGCCAGGTTGGCGTAGTAGATCGCCATGTGCTTGTCATAGGCGTCCGGTTCGCCACTGCGCAGGAAATAGGTCAGGTCAACCGGCAGAAAGCGCACTCCTGGCACGCGCGAGGAGAGTTGGTCGGCCAGGAACTCGGCTATATTGGCCTTATGACGGTGGCCGTAAGCATCGGGCGGACCGATCTCCGGCACGGGCATGCCCATCAGGTTGGCACCCTCCGAGAGAACTACAATGGAATAATTGTTCGGGTTACGCCGGTCTTTGACGATCAGTTCTGCCAGCGTATCAACATTGGCCGGCACCTCTGGGATCAGGAGTCGATCAGCCCAGGTGGCAATAGCCGCCTCCATCGCCGTGAAACCCGCGTCTCGCCCAAACATACGGATCAGAACCGTCTCGCTGTGAGACCTGGCAGTGGAGCGCATACGGCTGATAAACTCAGCAGCCCGGCTGATAGCCGTCTGGAAACCAATACAGTAATCAGTCCCGGGTACGTCGTTATCCATGGTTTTGGGGATGCCCCAGATAGGGACACCCTTTGCCGAAAGTACGGAGCCGTAACTCAGTGTGTCGTCGCCCCCGATCACCACCAATCCGTCCAGATCAAGAAAGCTCAAGTTCGCCAATACCTCGTCAGTGAGATCAATCCGATCGTCCGGCGCATGACCCTTACCGTAGGCAGAAAGGTGTGCAGGCAGTTCCTTGGCCCGCGTCTTGGCCGGATTGGTGCGCGTCGATTGCAGAATCGTGCCGCCCTCCCTGTCGATGGGGCGCGTATTGAGCCGGTTTAAAGGCATCAAATAGTTACCGTGCCAGGTAGCGGGGTCATTGGGGTTAAAAATAAGGGCGTCGCGACTACGTGAGCGATCCAGGTAGGTGATGCCCTCCCAGCCAGCTCGTAAACCGGTAACGCTGATACCCATCGGTTCCGCGCGATAGACCAGCGCTTTGATAGCGGCGTTCAGCCCGGGCACATCACCGCCGCCTGTCAGTACTCCTAATCTACGAATGGAGCTTGAAAGTTGTCCTGGCATAATTTTGTCCTCTCTATTCTATAACAATTGCTATCTTTCGATACACACAGACTCATTCCGAAAATTAGGATATCACAAAATTGCAGGCAGTGTGCAAATGATGTGACTATCCTGAGACGGGAAGATTTTGCATTGTGATACATTTGTGATTTGCACAGCATATTCTTTAAGCGTTCGAGCATGATATTCGCTAAATTGGAGGTTAACATGGAACGCACCTGGATAACTGTAGAAGGAAATGAGGCAGCAGCTAATGTTGCTCATGCTCTTAGTGAGGTTATTGCAATTTATCCGATTACCCCTTCAACACCGATGGGAGAACTGGCTGACGCCTGGTCGGCGTCGGGAAGAGAAAACCTGTGGGGAACAGTACCGCTGGTGATAGAGATGCAGTCTGAGGGAGGTGCCGCCGGGGCAATTCATGGCGCGCTACAAACTGGATCGCTCACAACAACGTTCACGGCATCACAGGGATTGCTACTCATGATCCCAAACATGTACAAGATTGCCGGCGAATTGACTTCGGCGGTTTTCCACGTTGCAGCACGCTCGCTGGCAGCGCAGGGGCTCTCTATCTTTGGAGATCACTCAGATGTAATGGCGGCACGCTCTACAGGCTTTGCCTTACTTGCATCTAACTCGGTACAGGAAGCGCAGGACCTGGCTTTGATCGCGCACGCGGCTACGCTGGAGGCCCGTGTTCCCTTCATGCATTTCTTCGATGGCTTCCGTACTTCACACGAGATCAACAAAATTGAACAACTGACCTATGAAGACATGCAGGCAATGATCGACGACTCCCTGGTGAGAGCACACCGGCAGCGCGCCCTCTCGCCTGATCACCCCTTCATCCGTGGCACGGCTCAAAATCCGGACGTGTATTTCCAGGCTCGTGAAACCGTGAATCCCTACTACGCAGCCTGCCCAGGCATCGTTCAGGAGAAAATGAATAGATTCGCCGCGTTGCTTGGCCGGCAGTATCACCTGTTTGACTACGTTGGCGCACCAGATGCGGAGCGTGTCATCGTGGTGATGGGATCCGGTGCTGAGACTGCACAGGCAACGGCGGAGTACCTTGTCGCGCAAGGCGAGAAAGTAGGAGTGGTTAAAGTACATTTATTCCGCCCATTCTCGGTGGAACACTTCCTGCAGGCTTTGCCAGCAAGTGTCAAATCGATTGCCGTCCTCGATCGCACAAAAGAGCCGGGAAGTATCGGTGAACCACTCTTCCTGGACGTGGTAGCGGCGATCAATGAAGGTCGGGCCAGTTTATCTATCCAGCCACATATCATTGGAGGTCGCTATGGGCTCTCCTCCAAGGAATTCACCCCGGCGATGGTCAAGGGCGTCTTCGACGAACTGCGCCGGTCCGACCCGAAACGTCATTTTACCATTGGCATTAATGACGACGTAACGCATACAAGCCTGGAATATGATCCTTCCTTCTCTACCGAGGGTAAAGAAACGGTACAATGTGTCTTCTGGGGATTAGGCTCCGATGGCACGGTTGGAGCCAACAAAAATTCGATCAAGATCATTGGCGAGGAGACCGCGAACCATGCGCAGGGATACTTCGTTTACGACTCCAAGAAATCGGGGTCAATCACCATTTCTCATCTGCGCTTCGGTCCGCATCCCATCCACGCGCCCTACCAGATTGGCATCGATCAGGCCAACTTTGTCGCCTGCCACCAGTTCTCGTTCCTGGAGCGCGTCGATGTACTCAAGTACGCCCGACCTGGTGGAGTATTCCTCCTTGACAGCTTCTTTGGGCCGGAGGACGTCTGGGATCACCTGCCACGTGAAGTGCAGGAGGAAATCATCAATAAGAAATTGCACTTCTACGTGATTGACGCCCATACTGTAGCCAACAAGACTGGTATGGGGGGACGCATCAACACGGTGATGCAGACCTGTTTCTTTGCACGGAACTTCCAGGCCGTTGATGAGACACTGGCCTACCTGCAGGAGGTGAGTGTGCCAGCGGCAGTTGCGGCAGGAGCTTCCACTTCAGGACGACGCTCGCCCGTAGCTCTCCCTGTATTGACGCGCCGTCCACCTGTACCGGTAGAGGCCCCCGACTTCGTACGGAATGTGCTTGGCCTGATGATCTCCGGCGATGGCGATGCTCTCCCGGTCAGCTCGCTCCCGGTGGATGGTACCTACCTCTCCGGCACTGCTCGCTGGGAAAAGCGCAACATCGCCCTGGAGATGCCTGTTTGGGATCCCAACATCTGTATACAGTGTGGCAAATGCGTGATGGTCTGCCCGCATGCCGTCATCCGCGAGAAAATCTTCGACCCGGCTAAACTGGAAGGAGCGCCCGCGACGTTTCTGTCGACGGATGCTCGCTTCAAAGAGTTTCCAGGCATGAAGTATACGCTGCAGGTTTCGCCTGAGGACTGCACCGGCTGTAGTCTGTGCGTGGAGGCATGCCCTGTCAAAGACAAACGGCAGGTGGGACGAAAAGCCGTCAATATGGCGCCTCAACCGCCTCTTCGCGAACAGGAAAATGTCAACTGGGAGTTCTTCCTCTCCCTACCTGACATAGACACCATGAATCTTAATGTGGGAGCGATTAAAAACTCGCAGTTGCTCCAGCCACTATTCGAGTTCTCAGGCGCGTGTTCAGGATGCGGCGAGACGCCCTACATCAAGCTGGCTAGCCAGTTGTTTGGTGATCGTATGATTGTCGCCAATGCCACCGGCTGTTCATCGATCTACGGCGGTAACCTACCCACAACACCCTGGACGGTCAATCACGAGGGCCGTGGTCCGGCCTGGTCCAACTCGCTGTTTGAGGACAATGCCGAGTTCGGCCTGGGGATGCGCCTGACACTTGATAAGCGACAAGAATATGCGACTGAGCTGGTTCTACAATGCGCGGACATCATAGGCGAGGAACTGGCGCAGGCCGTATTGCACACAAATCAATCCAGCGAGGCAGGTATTAGGGCACAGCGCGAACGCGTTGCCCTACTGAAGCAGCACCTCCAGGGCTTCGTACAAGACGTAGGGACCCGATTTATCGCGTCCCAGCCCACAGTTGCACGCGCACAGAACCTGCTGAGTGTGGCCGACGCCCTGGTGAAGAAAAGCGTCTGGATCATCGGCGGCGATGGCTGGGCCTACGATATCGGCTTTGGCGGCCTCGATCACGTGCTGGCCTCCGGGCGCAACGTCAACGTGCTCGTACTGGATACGGAGGTCTACTCCAATACGGGAGGACAGTCCTCGAAGTCTACACCACGTGCGGCAGTGGCAAAATTTGCCGCGCAAGGCAAAGGAACGCCGAAGAAAGACCTGGGCATGCTGGCGATGGCCTACGGTAACGTGTACGTAGCTCGCGTCGCCATGGGCGCAAACGACCAGCAAACGCTGCATGCCTTCCTGGAGGCCGAAGCGTACGATGGGCCATCGCTGATCATCGCTTACAGCCACTGCATTGCCCAGGGTATCGATATGAAAAAAGGAATGGAACAGCAAAAGCTGGCGGTACAGTCAGGATACTGGCCATTGTATCGCTACAATCCGGAACTGGCAGAGTCGGGGACGAACCCATTCATTATCGACTCCAAAGCGCCAAGCATCCCCCTCGAGCAGTATGCCTACAATGAAACGCGCTACCGCATGCTCTTGCAGAGTAACGAGGAGCGGGCTGAAGCCTTGATGAAGTTGGCAAAACACGATGTACAGGAGCGCTGGGACAGATACCACGAGATGGCAGAGAGCCACGCTCTCTCAGAAGGTGAGTCCCCAGAACCCAAAAGTAACGGCCATACAGCACAGTGAAACGTTTGATAGATTCACCTCCCCGCAGGGGCCTAATGAATTGGGCCCCTGCGGGGAGGCTAAACAGGAGTACGACCATGCCTGAACTGACGACAACCTACCTTGGCCTACGGCTAAAAAATCCCCTGGTGGCCTCGGCCTCCCCTCTCTCGAAGAAGGTGGATACCGCGCGCCGCCTGGAAGATGCTGGAGCAGCAGCCATCGTGATGTACTCCCTCTTCGAGGAGCAGATCACGCACGAGAGCAATGAACTCGATCATTTCCTGGAACGCGGCACTCACTCCTATGCAGAAGCGCTGAACTACTTCCCAGACCTGGATCACTACAACCTGGGTCCAGAGCCGTACCTGGAACACCTGCAGCGCGTCAAAAAGGCCGTGGACATCCCCGTCATCGGCAGTCTGAACGGTATCTCATCGGGCGGATGGGTGGATTACGCCCACAAGATTGAGCAGGCGGGGGCCGACGCCCTGGAACTGAATATCTATTATCTCCCGGTCGACCCGGATGTGAGCAGCGCGGAGCTGGAGGAAGAGTATGTAAGCCTGGTGAGGGATGTGCGAGCCTCAGTAAAGATTCCGATTGCACTCAAGCTCAGCCCCTTCTTCACGGCTCTGCCCCACATAGCAAAACGTTTCGTAAAGGCAGGCGCCAATGGCCTGGTGCTTTTTAACCGCTTCTACCAGCCCGATTTCGACCTGGAAGAGTTGGAAGTCATCCCCAACCTGGAGTTGAGCACCTCCTATGAACTGCGCCTGCCCTTACGCTGGATCGCCCTGCTCTACGGACGGATTGAGGCTGATTTTGCCCTGACCAGCGGCGTACACGAGGCAACAGATGTAATCAAAGCAGTAATGGCAGGAGCAAGCGTCGCCATGACCACCTCCGCACTGCTGCAATACGGCGTCGGCAGGCTGACCCACATTCTGACGGACCTGCACGAGTGGTTGGAGGTGCACGAGTACGAGTCAATCGACTACATGAAGGGCAGCATGAGCCAGCGCTACGTGGCTGAACCAGCAGCCTTCGAGCGTGCCAACTACATGAAGGCCCTCAACTCATACGACCGTTCTTTGCCATAAGAAAGGCGATTCGCTGCCCCACCATTTCTTGTGCCGTTGCGGGTTTGGCAGTCGTCTCGCCTGCCAGGCCAGTGGGCTGGTCTCGCTCCACCATTTCTTGTGCCGTTGCGGGTTTGGCAATCGTCTCGCCTGCCAGGCCAGTGGGCTGGTCTCGCTCCACCATTTCTTGTGCCGTTGCGGGTTTGGCAATCGTCTCGCCTGTTAGGCCAGCGGGTTGGTCTCGCCCCATCATTTCTTGTGCCGTTGCGGGTTTGGCAGACGCAGTCTGTCAAACCCGCAACGGCACAAATAATTATTGCGAAGAGCGTAGCGATGAGGCCACAGAAAAATATGCACACCGGAGTAGCTAGGACAAGAAGTACATCCTGCACAAACTGATGGTATACTCATTTCATGCAGATGTCGTTCGGGAAAATCTACACGAAGCGAACAGAAAAAAATTTGGAGATGGTTTCAAGATGGCAAGCACGGTAGCCTGTGAGTGCTTTGTGCAGCATCTTTTAGCAAAAGAAAGAGAGTAAGGAGAAAAAGCCATGTCCTACGAACTCATTGAACTGCAATATGCAGGCGATTTCGCCACCATCACTATGAACAACCCGAAGCGCCGCAATGCACTCTCGCTCAAACACATGCTTGAACTGACCGACGCCTTTCGTGAAGTGGGTGAGAGCACAGTGCTCGGAGTGACGTTAGCCGCGAACGGACCTGCCTTTTCCGCCGGCCACGATTTAGCCGACATAGTGGGTCAGGACCTCGTCGCCATGCGCCACATACTGAGGGTCTGCACCACCTTGATGGAGACGATTCAAGCGATTCCACAACCTGTGCTCGCCCGCGTGCACGCCATTGCTACCGCAGCCGGCTGCCAGCTGGTGGCAACATGCGACCTTGCCGTTGCCTCCACAGAAGCGTCCTTTGCGACGCCTGGGGGACATTCAACTGGCTGGTTTTGTACAACGCCAATGGTAGCAGTCAGCCGCAATATTGGGCGCAAGCGTGCGCTCGAAATGCTGTTCACGGGTGACATTATCGATGCACACACTGCCGCAGATTGGGGACTGGTCAACCGCGTGGTAGCCCCCGAGCAGCTCGTTGAGGAGTCGCAGCGTCTGCTTAAGGCGGCAACGCGCGGCAGTTTTATCTCAAAAGGCATCGGCAAGCAGGCGTACTATGCGCAGATAGACATGCCGCAGCACCAGGCCTATGCCTACGCTATGGAAGTGATGGCCGCGGCATCTCAAATACCCGATGCGCAGGAGGGAATGCGCGCATTCCTGGAGAAGCGCAAGCCGCAATTCAAGCAGCCCTCCTGATCGAACGCCAGGATGCCGCTACTGCCTAAATGGAGAGACAACCATGAACGATATACCCAATCGCGTATGCATCATTGGCGCAGGTTCTTCTGGTATTGCCGCCTGCAAAGTCTTGCAAGATCACAGCATCCCCTTTGATTGCTACGAGGCAGGCGACCGCGTCGGAGGTAACTGGGTCTACGAAAATGTCAATGGCATGTCAAGCGCCTATAAGTCGCTCTTCATCAACACTTCAAAACCGCGCATGCAGTTCTCCGACTATCCCATGCCAGATCACTACCCGGTCTTCCCGCATCACACCCAGATTGCTGAATATTTCAATAACTATGTAGAGCACTTCGGCGTAAAGCAGTACATTCGCTTCAATACCAGGGTCACGCTGGCGGAACCACTCTCGCTGCCCTCCAGTGGTGAGGGTGGCGAGGGTGGCGAGGGTGGTGGCTGGGAGATTACACTGCAGGACGGCTCAACTCATCGCTATCGCGCCCTACTCGTCGCCAATGGCCATCACTGGGATCCCCGCTGGCCCGAGCCTCCTTTTCCAGGCCACTTTGACGGGGAGATCATCCACAGCCACTACTACAAACAGCCCGATGGCTATACCGATAAGTATGTGTTGGTGCTCGGTTTTGGCAACTCGGCCATGGATATTGCGGCGGAAACCTCTCGTGTCTCGGCTATAACCTATTTAGCAGTGCGGCGCGGCTTTCATATTATCCCCAAGTTTCTTATGGGCAAACCCCTTGACCAGCTGCCCGCACCCGGTTTCCTTCCATTCTCCTGGCAACTGAAGATCTACAGGGCCATCGTACGCTTCAATGTTGGCAAGATGACTAACTATGGTCTGCCTGAACCAGATCACCAGGTGGGGCAGGCGCATCCAACGGTCAGTTCCGAAATTTTGAACCGCATCACTCATGGCCGCGTCAAGGTCAAGCCAAATATCCAGCAGTTGGATGGGGATGGCGTGATCTTCACCGATGGAACTCGCGAGCGCGTCGATTGCATCATTTACTGCACCGGCTACAAAGTGACCTTTCCATTTTTCAGGCCGGAAGTCATCGAGGTAAAGCATAACGAACTTCCGCTCTTCAAGCGCGTCTTCCACCCACGTTACCGTGACCTCTTCTTTATAGGCTTTCTCCAGCCCCTTGGCGCCATCATGCCGCTGGCAGAGTTGCAGAGCATCTGGGTCAGCAAATACCTGCTGGGTGCATACACGCTCCCACCAGAAGCCCACACGATGCAGGTGGATGTTGCACCTTACGTTATGAGTGTGCGCAAAGAGATGAAACGCGGCATGAAAGCTCCCTCAACGCCACTCATCAAGCGTGAGACTCAACAAGTTGTAGCACTTACATAATCGGCAACCCGCTCCCCTCATACTACAGAAAAACACGTGAGAGATACAGTGATCTTCCCCCTTGAAGTATGCATATTCTCATCAAATGCGCGTACTCACACAATAAGCAAGTGCATATCTTCACACTTGCATAATCTTCCTTATTGATAAACTATTGCAATTACGAAATTTATTTGTTATTCTTAATAAAGGCTCCTTGTTAACAGACGGTCGCCGTTGAGATGGTCCTGTCAGTAGTCTTCGTACATAGTCTCCTTAGTGCTATACCTTCAGTCTTTCCAACTCTCTCTGTCGTGCCTTGCGTACTCAGGAGGTGTAATGAGCAAACAATTTGGAATCACACCGCTTAAGCATGTGTTTAACGACAGTTCAACCGATTTGCGCAAGAAGATCATCGGCATCTACATTCTTCTGATTGCCTTCAACGTCATTGCCTGGGCTGTAGCTCTGCTTGGCTTCTCAGTGCAATATCCTGCGCTGCTTGGCACCGCACTACTCGCCTATACCTTTGGCTTGCGACACTCTGTCGATGCAGACCATATTTCAGCGATTGATAACGTGACGCGCAAATTGATGCAGGAGAATAAGCGCCCTGTTGCTGTCGGATTCTTCTTCTCGCTCGGCCACTCGACCATTGTGGTAGCCCTATCCATTGCCATTGCTCTCGCCGCGGCATACATTCAGAGCGCTATTCCAGGCTTCAAAAGTGCAGGTGGCCTGATCGGCACGTCGGTCTCCGCTCTCTTCCTGTATTTAATTGCTTTTATTAACATCCTGGTGCTCTGGGAAGTCTTCCAAGCCTTCCAGAAGGTGAAACGCGGTGAGGAGTACAACGATCAGACGCTGGACGAATTCTTGAACCAGCGCGGGCTGATGGGGCGTTTCTTCCGCCCATTGCTCAAGATGGTCGATAAGAGCTGGAAAATGTACCCCGTTGGCGTGCTCTTTGGTCTTGGCTTTGACACTGCAACAGAAGTGGCATTGCTAGGCATTTCCGCAGTAGAGGCTGGCAGGGGACTTCCTATCCCCTTCATCCTCATCTTCCCCCTCCTGTTTACGGCAGGCATGTGTCTGCTTGACACCACCGACGGTATCTTAATGCTCGGGGCATATGGCTGGGCCTTTGTCAAACCTGTGCGCAAGCTCTACTATAATCTGAACATTACCCTGGTCTCGGTGCTGGTCGCCTTAGTGGTGGGAACGATTGAGATCATCTCGATTATCAGCGGTCCGCTCAATCTGACCGGTGGCATTTGGAATTATCTGAACAACCTGGACTTTGGTCTCCTCGGTATATTGATCATTGGCATATTCATTCTCAGTTGGGTAGTCTCGACGATCATTTACAAAGTGAGGCGCTATGATGATATCGAGGTGAAGATTGCTCCCAAAGCTGAAGAGCTTGTGAGCAGTAGCAGCCGGTAGAGAAATTCTGATTGAACAAGATGAGGGGAGAGGCACCTGCGGGCGCCTCTCCCCTCATCTTGTTCATTGACGCTTCTCTTGACATACTAACCTTCAAGAATAGATCGGCCAATAAAAAACACAAAGGAATAACTCTCGTTATATTTTCGTTAGTAACTATGGAAAACATAGCCACATTGGTCCAGCCTTGCTTGAAGAGGTCGGACATGGTATTTGCTTACCCTCATGAAAGGATAGACTATGCTTGATTTCACGCCGGTCAGAAATAAAACCCTCTCCTTCGCCGATTTTTGTCGTGATCTTACCAAAGCCAACTTGTACACCCTGACCGATGAGATGATCGATACTATGCTGGCGATTATCGCTGATGCGCAGGACGAGGATGTGGACTTCGTACCGCAAGACCCCGAGGCCAATGATACCTTTGGCATACCCGAGGAAAGGGATCTTGCCTGGACACTCGGCCATGTTATCGTGCACGTCACGGCTTCTTCGGAAGAGTCGGCGGCGTTAGCCCTCACGCTTGCACGTGGCCTCCCGGTCGAGGGCCGCTCACGTTATGAAGTGCCATGGCGCACTGTCCACACTGTTGCCCAATTGCGTCACCGGCTCGAAGAAAGCCGTCGCATGCGTCGCGCAATGCTTGATGCCTGGCCTGACGAACCACATCTGGATATGACATACACCCCCTATCCAAGCGTTGGTCCAATTAATGCAGTGACACGCTTTGTCCTCGGTTTGTCCCATGACGATGCCCACATAGGGCAGCTCCACAAGATCATGCTCCAGGCAAAAGCAGCACACAACGCCGTTCATACAGCACATTGATTCTCAGGGAGACATCACCCCAACATAATTAGCCTGCTGGCCGCCGCCGGATGTGAACCACAGCCTGCCGGCGGCATCCAATGCCAGCCCAAAAAGCCCGCTGTTTGGCAAAGGGAGTCGGAAAAACGTGAAATTAGTAGTCTCGGGCGAATAGCGCACCAGCGCGTTCGCACCACTGCTGGTAAACCAGACATTCCCATCTCGTGTTACGACGATCGAGTGCAGGTCTTCCGGGTCTCCCAATATCCTGGGCACACTGAGTTCAATTACTCTACCAGTCCCGGTATCGACCATGCCCAATTTCCCGAATTGGAGTTCAGTAAACCAGATATGCCCCCTGCCATCTGCTGCCATCGCATAGACCTGTTCGTGGGGATCAGCAAGATTGAGGAGCTTTATTTGGCCAGTAACTGGATCGAGATGTCCCACTACACCGCCCGCGAAGGTGCCGAACCAGACCTGGCCATCACCTATTATTGTTAGCCCGAAAGGATAAGTTGTCGTGTCCCCGGCGGCACTGGGCACCGCCCAGGTCCGTATTTTGCCGTTTGTGGGATCAAGCTGTCCTATTCGTCTCCCCATCAATTCGCTAAACCACAATTTGCCAGAAGCATCAAACTGCAAATCCTGTAATCCCACGCGCTCTTTTGCGCTTCTGCCAAACCCGTATGTTTGAAATGTTTGACTTGCCGGATGAAAGACACCGATATAGTTTGAGTTTTGCTCAGTGAACCACACGTTCCCCTGCCCATCTACAATATTTGCCATAATCCCGTCCTCACCCCCTGGCGGCGTCCAGGTCTTCACCGCTCCTGTGCGTGGATCAAGGCGAGCGAGATGATTGGTTGCCATCTCGCCAAACCAGGCATAGCCATGCCCATCGATTACAGGAAGCATTATACCGGAGTCAGACGGAAACACTCGATATACATGCACCCGTGCCGCCTGTACGCTAGCCTTGGGAGTGCTTGTCGTCGAAAGGGGTCTGTTAGAACTAGCTCCCTTTATTTGTGCCCCGAGCTGCAGGCTACTTAACGTAAGCGCGAAAATGATCAGAACACCCATGAGAAACACGCCTACAATCAACCATTTTCGCCGTTGAGAGCGATCCAATATGATCACAACTCGCCGCCTTTCAGCTTTTTTCGACCGAACCACCCCGGCTGCCCTATCTTTCTCCACAGTTGTAGAAGTAATATGTCCTTTGTCCAACACCTGGCCCTCTGTAGCTGTGATTACAACAAGCCCTTCTATATTTTTTGTATCCATACCTTGATACGTAAAAGAGTTACAATAGTAGAGGTAATCTCTCTTCTTACGTGTAACTCCATAACGTATTTCTCAACAGGGTTGGAACATCAATCATGTGTTCACCAAAAATTTTGTCCTATAGTAAGGAGAGGAGATATTCTGATGAGAAGCGACGTATTACGGCCTACTAATAGTAGGAAATATGTCTTGACGTTCTGCATATTGGCAATGATTGCCACACTTGTCCTGGCGGGATGTGGTGGCAGCGCCCCAACCACTACGACTTCAACGCCAACCGCTACGCCTGCGCCTCCTACGCCGACCCCTTCCCCGACCCCGCTCCCGGCGACCGTACCACTTGGCGCTGTCATTGTGCACATGATAGAGCTAGTACCAGGGCATTATGTCTTTAAACCTGCTTCGGTGACGGTCAAGGCTGGAACTGTCGTTGTGTGGTTCAATGATAGTGACGGGGCACATACTGTCACCAGCGACCCGGGTTCGCCAACTTCCTTCAACACCACTTCAAATGTAACGCAGGGTAAAACGTTCGCGCTTGTCTTCAACACACCAGGGACATATAATTACCACTGCAATATCCATCCCACCACGATGAAAGCTGTTATCGTCGTAACTGCCTGATGAGTGATTTTGCAGCGAATTGGCCCTTTGCGGCGATGCCACAAAGGGCCAATTCGCACTTCTTTCAATTCGAATTCTCTTTATTACCGCGATTTACTTCCCCATTCCATTGCAAAGTTGTATGATATGGCTGAGACAAAAGCTTTGATGCAACCTATCAAGTAATTTTCGTCCAGCTAATCAACTCCTTGACAAGAAGAAAACTACCTGATACCGTTAACCAGGCAAAAACAGAAAGGAACATCCAATGAACGCAGCTGACATTCTCAAGTATGGGCATCTCACAGTGCTCCAAACCATCGACGGCTTCCCCGAATCGTCCTGGGAAACTGGTGGCGCGTGCGGCGTATGGTCTGTCAAAGATATCATCGCCCACCTGACCTCCTATGAACGTGTGCTGGTCGATGTACTGGCCACCTTCCTGGGTGGTGGCTCCACGCCCTACCTGGCGAAATTTACCGAACCGGGCGGGCAGTTTAACGACTCAGAGGTGGAAGCCCGTAAAGAGAAAACCATCAAGGAAGTACTGGCCGAGTACAACGATACTCACACCCAGGTCATGACAATGCTGGCCCAGATTCCTGTAGAAACGCGGCGTCAAACCGGCACTCTTCCCTGGTATGGCATGGACTATGCCCTTGATGACTTTCTCGTATACTCCTACTACGGTCATAAACGCGAACACAGCGCCCAGATCGCCGCCTTCAGGGATCATATACTGTGATTCTAATCTCGTAGGGGCGGGGGTGGTGTAGAGTGGGGTGGGGACGCTTGCGTCGCCCAGGGAAATGTTTGAGCATGACGTTTAGAGGCAGTTCTCATTTAAGATGCGCCTTTTGTTAAAATAGCAGAGACCCAGCCTATCCACTAAAAAGGAAACACGACCCAGAAAGGAGTAGTTTCTCTGTCAACCGAAGACAACAAGGCCATTGCTCGCCGTATCTTTGAAGAGGTAGGAAGTCAGGGAAACTTCGCGGTGATCGACGAGGCTATCTCCCCAAACTTTGTTTACCGCACCTCTGCTTTTCCTGAGTTTCATGGTCCTGGGGGGTTCAAGGAATTCTTTACCGAAAACCGCAAAACCTTCCCCGACTTTCACTACACTGTTGAGGACATGATCGCTGAAGGAGACAAGGTGGTGGCTCGCTGGACAGCCAGCTAGTCACCTCTCTCACCCTTGCCATTTGAGAGGCGAGGAACTCGGTAGCGTGATGCTGCCGAGTTCTTTGTGGTTGCAAGATGTGCAGTATGCTTGAGAATACGGTGGGGATGGTAAGGTTTTCCGGCCCTCCCCATTTTAAATGAGTTCGCTTGCTTTGCGCTCGAAAAGCTGGAGACCTAGCACATGCATCTGTTACAATAGAGCGAGAAAGTCTGTTTCCAGTAAGGAGGGAGGGAGGGAGGGAGGGAGTCATGGATCTTCGATCAGTACAAAAACCATTCAAGGAAAAATATCGCAGTGACTCCGGTAGCGCACGGATAACACTCAAGGCACAAGGCGGCCAGACTGAGACCCCAATGGCATGCTCAGTCGATATCGGACGCGCACTGTATCAAGCAGAAGCCCACACAGGAGTGGGAGGAGCAGGCAGTGCCGCTTGTTCAGGGGATCTTCTCCTGGGAGCTCTTGCCGCCTGTGCGCAGATCACTTGCCAGATGGTCGCTACAGCTATGGGGATACCAACGAACCGCATTGAAGTGAAGGTCGAAGGAGACCTGGATCTTCGGGGTACTCTGGGTATGTCAAAGGAGGTTCCCGTTGGTTTTGAGACGATCCACGTTCGCTTTGAGATAGATGCGCCTGAGGCAAGGGAGGAGCAAATACGTGCTTTGCGCGAGAAGACAGAACAATATTGCGTGGTGATGCAGACGCTGACCAAACCACCGAAACTAGAGGTGGACTGGTCTAAGTAACAGACAAAAGCAATAACTTCCTCCTCCTTACCTTCAGCGCTGAGACTGGGCTCCGATCTACGCTACAATGAAACGTGTGAAATCTACCAGCAGTCGCGAACGATGCTACAGTTTAAACGCCACTGCTCAGCCAGTGAAACGGTAGCCCATCCCGGGTACTGTCTGGATGAACTGTGGATCATCTGGGTCGTCGTGTAGTTTTTGGCGGAGCCAATGCACATGCACGTCTACTGTGCGCGTGTCCTGCGCTACCTCGCGGCGCCATACATGCCGCAGCAGTTGGTCGCGTGTCAGAACGTCGCCGCTATGGCGAACCAGGTAGGCGAGCAAATCAAAGAGGAGGCGACCGCCAAGCTTGATCTCCTGGTCCCCTTGTGTTACCCGGTGCTGATCTAGATCAATGCGCAGGGTATCTGCAACGAGGATTTCCCCTTCCGCATGGGTCGTCTCTTTCATCGGTGAGGCAGCGGCAAGTTTCTGCCTGGCGCGATGTCTGCGCCCGCGCAGTAATGCACGCACACAAGCACGTAGTTCTTCCCAAAGAAACGGTTTCACAATGAAGTCATCCACCCCAGAGTTCAGCCGTACCATCTGAGCAATCTCCACCTCGTTGGACGCCATCATCAGGATGGGCACGCGGGCCGTTTCATCGCATTCTCGTAACAGACGACACGTATCGACCCCTCTTTGCGGCGACGTTTGATCAAGGATAATCATCGTGTTTGGGCTATTCCGGGCAATGTCTACAACTCCTGCATCATCGGTCACTGCAAGAACGAGATACCCCTCCCCACGCAGCGAGTCTGTGATCGTGTCTCGCAATACTGTATCTTGTTCGACTACCAGAATCACTTTCTGTATTCGCTTACTCCCCCGCAGTAACGTACGCACGCGCCCACGGAGTTCTTCCCACTCGAATGGTTTCACAATGAAGTCGTTCACTCGAGTGCCATACCTCATCATGTGAGTAATCTCGGCCTCACTGGTAGCCATCATCAAGATGGGCACGTGGGCCGTCTCATCACACATACGTAACTGGCGGCAGAGGTCGGGCCAGCCAGGTTGGAGGGACTCCGGATCAACGATCATCAGTGAGATGGGATTATGCCCGACAAGGTCTATGGCCGTTGCGCCATCGGCCGCAGCCAGTACGAGGTAGCCTCCCTTCCACAGCAAGTGTGTGATTGTGTCTCGCAAGTTAGCGTTGTGTTCGACAACAAGAATCACTTTTTGCATAGTGCATTCCTCATGTATCTCTTACATTATACCTTCCCACTTTTTTCCCGCTCGATCAGTATCACGAGAAAGCGAATCCTATTTGTCAGTTGCAGCGCAACCTGTCCGAACGCCCTAGAGCGTTCCTTTTCTGATCCCTCAACAGCGGCAGGATCGATGAAGCTCCAGTGCATGCGTTCAGGATCACCGGGAAAGGTGGGGCACGCCTCGCGAACGCGATCGCAGACCGTCACCATGTAGTCGAAGGATTGGTCGAGGTACTCATCCAGGTGCTTCGATCGTTGCTGGCTGATGTCAATGCCCATTTTTGCCATGTTCTGCACAGCAAGCGGATGAAGATTGGTGGGTTGACTTCCGGCGCTGAACGCTTCGATCCGACCTTCACTCAAGGAGCGTAGAATACCTTCGGCCATCTGTGAGCGCGCACTGTTATGCGTGCAGAGGAAGAGCACGCGTACCTTCTTGCTGGGCAGATGTGAAACTGCCTCTTGCAGAGCACTATCCACATCTGCCGTATGCAAGACTGGATTTAAGGAATCGCCTGCAGCGAAATACAGCGCGCGTAGCGTATTGACATCAAGGCTGTAATAGATGTCGCGGCCATCAGCGGTGCTGCGTCGTTCGGTCACCAGATTCTGATCGTGTAACCTTCGCAGATGGTACGATACGAGATTCTGCGGCTGCTCAAGGAGTCGCACGATTTCCTGTACACAGTAGTCGGAACGCCCGAGCAATACCAGAATTTTCCAACGGATATCGTGCGCCAGCAGCTTGAGAAAGCTCGGTGGTTGGCTAGAGGATAGGGCAGTGTTCATACATTTCTCCAATCTCTTTTGTATCAATCTACTTTGATTGAAGTATACACTGTTATCCTCCAAAAAACAAGTGGGAGATCAAATGGAGTGCGTTGCTTCTTCCTCGGTATCACGACCTCCTGTAGTTTGTTCTGCGATGGAACCCTGTCCTAAGGTCGAAATGGCCCGGGTTCCTCTCACCTTCCTCCCTAAAACTTGGGAGTATGTTCAGAGCTTGTGATGGGTCAACTGCACGCTTTTGGGGTGGATGAGCAGGAGTGATCATTATCTTTGCCACATTTCTCGTACTCACTCTGCACGAAGAGAGGAGTGCCAGAGAGGTACCAGTATAGTTGCTGGACATGAATACATTGATGATGCCAATATTTCCTTTGTTCCATGCATCATCAATTTCGCAGCGGGTAATGGCTTTGTTTTCTTCCGATAACACGATTCACCATCGAAAGCAATACCCTACACCGCGCACAGTCTGAATCAG
>VBHI01000447.1 GCA_005881495.1 Chloroflexota bacterium | reverse complement strand
CGTCGTGCGACGAGTCTGCATCCTGCCTTCGCCGAATGTATCCGTCGGCTGTTTGGACTACCCACGCGGCTCACCATGACAGCAATTCGCGAGCATACCGAAATGCAGCAGGTGGCGGCCCGCTTATCGAAAGAAACTGGAACACCCGTGAGTCTCCCTTCCTACAAGGGGTATCGCTACGTAAGCTGTCACCGGCCGCAAAGTAACTGATGAGATAAATAATCTGCCTTCAAATCAATCAGATCTCGTACGCATGAAGCTGTCACTTTGGGCAAGGGAGCGGGTGCAGAAGGCGAGTGAGACACCGTCTTATGTACTGCGTTCACGTCCCAATCCCGCATCCCGGGCACGTACGATGGCCTGGGCTCGATCAGCGACCTGGAGCTTGCTGAAGATATTGGAAACATGGTTCTGCACCGTCTTGGTGCTCAGCACCAGGTGCCTGGCAATCGCGGCATTACTCTCACCCTGGGCGATCAAGTGGAGGATCTCGCGCTCACGCTCGGTGAGGTCAGGAAAGGCGATGGCCGATGCCGTCTGCGGGAGGGCGGCGAAGTAATGAATCAGACGCTGCGCAATGGAGGGGCTGAAGATGGCTTCGCCCCGGCAGACCGCCTTAACTGCCCGCACCAGTTCGTCCTGATCGGCGTCTTTGAGCAAGTAGCCACGGGCCCCGGCCCGCATGGCCGCGAAGACCGAATCATCGTCTTCAAACATGGTGATGACCAGCACGCCCATCCGCGGACTGCTGTGCAGAATGCGCCTGGTAGCCTCAATGCCATTGGGACCCGGCATTTTGAGGTCCATAAGGATCACGTCGGGCTGGAGGGTGAGAGCCAGGGTAATCACTTCGTCTCCCGTACCCGCTTCCCCGATCACCTCGGTCTCTGGGACCGAACTCAGCATCGTCCGCACCCCTTCGCGATAAAAAGCGTGGTCGTCGGCGATCAACACGCGGATCGGTTCCATGGGTTACTCCTTCGCTAACGGGAATCTGACCCACACACGCGTTCCCCCCGTGGGTTCAGCGGTGATCTTACAGGCTCCACCCAGTTCTGCCGCGCGTTCACGTATGGAGGTCAGGCCGACTCCCGCCGTGGAGTGCGCAGAGAGGCCACGGCCATCATCGGTAATGTCCAGGCACAGTGCTCCGGCCTCCGAAAGGTCCAGGCGCACCAGGCAGGTGTGGGCGTGCGCGTGACGCTCGACATTGGTCAACGCTTCTAGGACGATGCGATAGGCGGCAACCTCGACCGCAGCGGGCAAAGGAGGCATGGCTTCGGGCGCTTCAATCACGATGCGCAGCCCATTGGACGCTTGTGCGTGCCCCGTGTGTTCACGCAGAGCCGAGATGAGGCCAAGTTCATCCAACACCGGTGGGCGCAGCGCATAGACGACGCGGCGAATATCGGCAATCGTCGCCTTGACCTGCCCTTTGAGGGTTTCCAGCAGCACAACGGCGGCGTCAGGATCGTGTGGCACCAGGCGGCGCGCCGTATCGAGTCGTTGAAACAAGCTGGCGAGGGTCGGGCCAATCCCGTCATGCAGGTCGCGGCGCAAGCGGCGGCGCTCTTCTTCACGTGCGATCACCAGACGCTCGCGTGAGTGCTGCAAATCCACCGTCACGCGTTGCAGGTCGGCCGTGAGCTGGACGGCATGCACGGCCACGCCGATCTGATGGGCCAGGTCAGAGAGGAGCCGCTGGTCGGCAGACGTGAAGGTCTCGCCAGCCGCACGCGGGGCAAGCACCAGTTCGCCGACCTGCTCGGTCTGGTAGACCAACGGGAGGCGCAGCAGAGGCGCGTGCGTCTCCTCAGACTGCCCAGATGCGCTGTACGCGGCTGCAATGGTGAAGCTCTCCTCCTGTTTCATGGTAATGGCTGCATAGGGCAACTTGAGTGCCTGGGCCACCGTCTCCACAATCGTGGGCAGCACCGCATCTGCTGCCAGCGTTCCCTCGACCCGCTGTCCCAACCGTGCGATGACTCTGTAGGGATCGTCACGTTCCCCATACATCAGACGGTTCACCGCATGCTGGAGGCGCTGACGCAGGGGCTGAAAGAGCACGGCCACCAGACCGGTCGCCAGCAGCGAGATGAACAGGTTACTCCTCGCCTGCAACAGGATGCCGAGCGTGGAATGGCAATCCCAATCGAGAGCGGTATGAGGAGGAGAGAGAAGTGGAGGCAGGTGACTGCGATCACGGTGAAGATGACATGAGGGAGACTGAGCAGCGGCAGGACGAGCCACGCCCCCGTATATCCCACAGCTGACGCTGTCAGGCCGAACACCACCCATTTGGTCTGCTGGCGTTGTGCAGAACTGGAGACGCGAAAGGCTCGGTAGCCCTGCGCGAACAGACCAAGCATGAGGAAGCCCGGAAACCAGACCGTCTTGAAAGAAATGAGCCAGGTGGAGAAG
>VBHI01000243.1 GCA_005881495.1 Chloroflexota bacterium | reverse complement strand
CTCAAGATCGCCCGTCAACGGCGGGATTTCCAGTATAAGACGGCCAAACCGTACACCGAACAGTACCAGATGATTGCTGTTGAGAAGCTTCAAATGCTCAACATGATACAGAAACATTCCCTGGCGAAGAGCATCATGGACGCCAGTTGGGGCGCATTCCTCGACATCCTTGAAGAGAAGGCTGCAAGAGCTGGTCATCAAGTGATACGAGTGAACCCGCGCTTCACGAGCCAGAAATGTCACAAATGTGGCGAGATCGTCCAAAAGAGTCTGTCGGTCCGAACCCATCTCTGTCCTTTCTGTGGCTATGTGGCAGACCGTGATGTCAATGCCGCGAAAAACATTTTGGCAAAGGCCAGGGCATGGCCTTCAGGGACGGTCTCCGCTGGGAGTCCGGTCGAACTGAGAAGCCCCCAGCTTTAGCTGTGGGGAGTTGTCACACTGCCTTTATCTCTAGAGGAGAGAGACGCGTAAAGACGAAAAATCATGCGTAGAACATTGCCAGCCACATGAGCAAGTCAAGCGGCCCTGCCAGAATGCTATCAAAAGTGGTATAGCTTGATTGCATCACAACTGTACCGAAAATGTCAGCGCCAGCTCTGAAAAGAGGAACGCCAATCAGTAAAAGCATGGCGAACCAATGGCCGCGCCCATTCCAGAAGCGCCAGATGAGCAGGTACACGAGGCTCCCGTAGATCAGTACTGGTGAAATATAGAAAGGTAAGGGCAGGTGCAAAGTCAGCCCGTTAAGGGTATAGTGCCACCAGTGAGCATAATAGGCAATGAGATCAAACAGTATGTTGATGACGCCCAGGGTTAATCCACCGAGCAGCGAAGCCAGCAAAACCGTCCGTGTGGGATGAATAAAGAGCAGCGCCGCCAGGAAGACAACAACAATAAATGGTATTACTAACGTGGCAAAAGCCTGAATTTCCATAGTATAAGGATAACTCCTTCACAAGCTGCTGAGTTTGTTTCGTTCTTTTATGTAGCGTAGTGTGTTTCTGCAATTTCGTCAAGTGCAAAAGGGAGGAATTAGTGTCCTCGTTCACCTCGAATACTTGGACGTAATGGTATACTGTCTTCTAAGGTTGTTGTTCTGTCTAGTAGCGCATGGGCCGGGCCGTAGGAGGGGGCACGGTTGACGAGGTGGAGGCTGTTCGGATCAAGTCAGCGGGGAGCCTCCAGGGTATGTCACTACCCTGAGAAGATAACGGACAAATCCAGGTGGCAACGCCTGGCACAATACGTTGTCAGTGATGTAGGTAGAAGGAAATAATATTACATCTACCTTACAATAGAAAGGATACCCGACTCATGTGCGGTATCATTGGCTATGTCGGCCCGCAGGGGACCGATGTTACTACTATATTGCTTGATGGGCTGAGCAAACTCGAATATCGCGGCTATGACTCCGCGGGCATTGCCGTCCTGACCTCTACCGGTTCACTTGAACTGCGCCGCCACGCCGGTAAAATCGCCAATCTTGTTGCTTCCGTCGATAATGGTTCGCGCCCTGACGAGGGATCGCTGGGTATTGGTCACACGCGCTGGGCAACGCATGGTCGTCCTAACGATGTCAATGCCCATCCCCATTCAGACTGCACGGGCGTGCTTACTGTCGTCCACAATGGCATTATCGAGAACTATGCCGAATTGCGCCAGGAGCTGGCGAAAGAGGGGCATACCTTCCGCTCCGAAACGGATACTGAAATCCTTTCGCACCTGATTGAACGCTCCTATTTCGGGCAAGCTCAACATGATCTCGAACAGTCGATACGGCTGGCTTTACAGTCGGTCATTGGCTCCTATGCCATCGCCGTGGTCAGTCGCGAGCAGCCTGATCTACTTATCGGGGCGCGCCATGGCGGCGGTCCACTAATCGTCGGCCTGGGCGAGAACGAGCAGTACCTGTCCTCGGATATTCCCGCCATTCTGAAACATACGCGCCGCGTGCTGGTGATCGAAGAGGGAGAAATGGTAGCGCTCCGCTGCGCCGGCGTTTCTATCACCCGGATCGACGGTACGCCTGTCCAGCGCGAGCCACTGACCATCGATTGGGATGCTGAAGCGGCTGAAAAAGGCGGCTTTCCCCATTTCGCGCTCAAAGAAATTTTTGAACAGCCAGATGCTATACGGCGCGCCTTGCTTGGCCGCGTTCGCGACGGTCAACTGCACCTGGTTGAGCTAGAAAAAATGCAGCAGGCAGGGCTGCTGGACAACATTCAACGCATAGTAATCGTCGCCTGTGGCACGTCGTACCACGCCGGACTGATCGCCAAGTACGCGGTCGAGAAGTGGGCGCGCATTCCGGTGGAGGTGATTACGGCAGCAGAGTTCCGCTACTGTGACCCCATTGTCGGGCCGGAGACGCTATGTATTGCGGTGACACAGTCGGGAGAGACGGCTGATACACTGGTGGGTATACGCCAGGCTCGCGAGCATGGGGCGCCAGTCATCACCGTTACGAATGTAGTTGCCAGTGCGATTACACGCCTATCCGACGCGGTTCTCTACTTGCAAGCTGGCCCTGAAATCTGTGTTGTGGCGACAAAGTCGTTTATCAGTTCGGTTACTGTGCTGTACCTTCTGGGCATGTGGTTGGGGCAGCAGCGTGAGAAGCTCACTGCTGAGGAGATCAGGGAATGGCTTGAAACGCTGGAACGTATTCCCGTGCAGATTCAGCAGGTACTCGACAGGGCTGCGAGTCCCGAAGATGTGATCGCACCCCTGGCACAGCGCATGTCTCGCTCGAGCAGTATGATCTTCATCGGGCGTGGGGTGGGCTATCCTACCGCGCTTGAGGGTGCGCTCAAGCTCAAGGAGATCTCCTATATCCATGCCGAGGGCTTTCCTGCCGGTGAACTGAAGCACGGCTCCATTGCTTTGCTGGATCCTGATACTCCTCTGATTGCGGTAGCTACGGCTTCGCATGTATATGAGAAGGTGGTGAGCAATATCCAGGAAGTACGGGCGCGCGACGCGCGTGTGATTGTGGTGGCTACCGAGGGTGATGAGGCGATCAGGCAGCACGCGGATGATGTGCTGTATGTGCCGTCAACGCTGGAGGTGTTTAGCCCGCTGCTGGCGAGTATTCCTTTGCAGTTGTTCGCGTATCACGCGGCGGTGGCACGCGGGTGTAATGTGGATCAGCCGAGGAATCTGGCAAAGTCGGTGACGGTGGAGTAGGGAGGGGATGGAGCAAAATTAAGTGTGGTGTATGCGGAAAATAAAGTTGTACACTGAATAATAAAGTTGTACACTGAATAATAAAGTTGTACACTCAAAAGTTCTGTCACATTAGCGAGGCTTGCAATAATTAGTTCTTCTTGCAAGCCTTGCTAGTTGTTTCCCTTACTGGTTGGTATGCTTGCCTTCATGTGCACTCATTGAACGCTTGAGGTCATGCTCCTTTTCATACCAATACCGAAACTGTGCTAGCGTGGGGAGTTCCTCCGCAGGAGGCAAAATAGGGACCATCACGCCATGGGGCCACCCCATCACAAGACCTGCTGTGGTCTACTTGTTGCACCGGTGCAACAAGTAGACCACAGCAGGTCTTCCATGTGTTTCGTTGCTACCCCTGTTTAGCTACCCGTTCCGTTGGCGTTTCCAACACTAACTACCGTGTTCGCCGGATACTGTACTTTGACCTTAACCGACATGTTGCTCACAATAGCCTGTGCGTTTCCACCGAAATCACTTAGAACTGCCGTAGCAGGAATAGTAAAGCTGTAGCTCTTGACACCAGCGGTGAAGTGAAGAACGCGATCAGCTCCAACGGCACTCGTCGTGATGCCTGTATACGCAATGTTGTTCAGGTCTGGATCACCTGGCTGTGCAGACTTCAAGATCGTTGCGGTAAGGCTCCCGTTAGGGTTAATTGTTGAGTCCATATCGACGGAAGCCCCGACACTCGGCAGACTCCCACCAAAGGCAGAGCGATCCGTTTGTGCAGTGATCGCCATTGTATAGGTCTGCCCATTTGGCGCGCTCATGACAAGACTGCTGCTCGTGATACTCTTCACTGGGCCAATAAATGAGATGCCACCCGCTTTAAACGCGACCGGTTGCGCTGTAGGGGAGGATGATTGGGTAGTGGTTGGTTGCACCTGAGTTGAAGATGTTGTTGTGGTAGTGGTACCTGTCGTAGATTGTCCATTACTAACGCCAGTGCCCGCACAAGCTGAGATCAACATCACCATAACAATAGCTGCTATACCTACGAGTAAACCTTGGGAACGAGGTAATGAAATTTTTCGCATAGTTCTCTCCGTACATTTCAAATTGGTTTTAGGCTCAAATCTATCCCACAAGGCACGAAATGAATTGTACAAATCTATCAAGTCGTCCTTATCTGTATACGATGATACACTTGTTTTTTAACATACACTATGCTCTACGGCACAGGAGATATGTGAAAGTGCTCACCTTCGGAGGCCAATACCCCTGTAATGGCTACTTGGAATATCCGTTAGCAAAATGACCGACTTCGCCTACCCGATCAATATTTTCCCTTGACACGAAACTCGATTGAGGGACCTGGGGAACGTGTTCCTCTCGCTGTTCCAAAGAGGAAGTCTCCATCATGCGAGAAAAACAGGCGCTTACTTGCAGCATGCGCTCAGGGAAGCTATGCGGGTGCAGGGCTAGAGGTCTTCCAAGGAATCTTCACAAATGACGATGACATCTTGGCACACCTCGACTCTCTACTGTCTCGTCGACTCAGCTTGACCCTCTTTAAGCAACCTTTCGGTAGTCATGGTGCAGCCCGGCCAAGATCGGAACAGCAACCACCCTGGTTCCTTCGTGCGGAGTAGAACGAGATGATCCAGAGGATTCGGGAATCTGCTGCTGGATGCCTTGATGCGGTCGTGCCTGGTTGAAGTACGCTACATACGCATTGAGGACGCGCTGGAGTTGTCTATCATGAAGGATCAGCAGATGGTCGAGGCATTCTTGCCGCACACTCCTCAAGAAGCGCTCACAGATCGCATTGGCTCGGGGAGCGTGATACGGAGTCTTGAGAATCTCGATGCCACTTGTCGTCGCCACCCGGACGAAACAGGATCCAAACTTGCTGTCGTTATCACAAATCAGATACTTCGGTGCTTGCCCATACGGGGTAGCTTCCCGTAGGTGTTGCGCTACCCAGGGATCGGTCGGAGATCGGGTGACTCAGACATGGATTACCTTCCGCGACTGCAACTCGATGATGAAAAACGCAAAAAACGGACGGAAGAAGAGATCAGTGACCTGGAGGAAATCACAGGCCCATGTCTCTGCAGCATGATTGCATAGGAACGTTCTCCAGTTCTGTCCTCTCGGCTGTGTGGTGCGAACGTGCCTCATATACTTCTGAATGGTCCGTTTACTCACTCGAATATCCAGCTTAAGGAGTTCCCCACTGATGCGCTCAGCTCCCCAGAGTCGGTTGTTTGCTGCCCTCTCCTGGATCAAAGTGATGGTCTCGCACGAGAGCCGAGGGTTGCTTGAGCGTGCTTTCGATCTGTGCTTGCAGAACAAGCGGAAGAGCTCCCGATGCCAGCCCAGAAGCGTCTCTGGCTGGACGAGGAAAAGCGCTTGTTTCCAGGTCCGAACCATCCTGGCCAGTTGCACCAGGAGAAGCCGGTCCGTCTTTTTGTACACGGGTCGTTTGACCTGTCGACGGAGGATGATCAGTTGCTGTCGTAAGAGCGCGTTTTCCGCGATCAGTTCCGATTTCCCCCTGAGAAGATCAGTGAGCGTGCCGAGCACAATGGAGGTCTCCGGTGGTTTGACCCAATACAGGAAACGTTTTTGGAGCGCGTGAAAGCTGGGGCAAACTCGTTGCTTGATGGTGATGACTAGACGAAACGCCAACTGAACCTCTCCTTCATCAACGTAGACAGAACGGCAATGGATTCTGAACCCTAGTGATTGTACGTTCCTGGCGTGTGTTTTGACAAGAAAGCTCGTTCAATGAAGCGTAAAACGTCCAATTCGGCGAACAGATGTCCCAAGTAGCCGGTACAGTCTCCATTCACTGATATAGGTGTGCTTGTTCAAGCTTTAGTCAGTCAATTACTCATGAGCAAAAAAGCGCTTTCACAAGCGTATAGACGAGTAGGTAACAAAGGCATTCGCTACCTGATTTACTTTGACCCGCAGTTATCTTTCGACGATGCACAAGCAGGGACATTCCATGCTAGCCGCGCTCGCTGCTGTTTTTGTAGGCAAGCCATTGCCCGTCGCTTGGGCACCTATGTAGTTACCATTCTCTTAACATTTAAAACTATACTGTATTCATTAGTTCTGCTATATTGCTAAATTACGTAGCCTTGAAATATGCCATGTAAAATCTGCGAAAGGAAGGTGGCTCACAACTCGATAAATGTAGGGAAGGTGAGCCACAGAAAAGGCATGGAAAGGTTAGCAGCGGGACATAGCTGTCGAAATTGTGGTGCGATAGTCACAGCAGATGTACGATTTTGTGCGAACTGCGGATCATCGATTGCTGCCCAACAACTCAACGAAGAGCACTACGAAACAATATCCCTGGTTACGAGTGCATCGCTTATTGAAGAAGAAGAGATGAACGTGCGCGGCCTTGCGGGGAGTACTGTAGCGGGGAATTTGCTAGGGAATCGTTACCGCGTTATTCGCTTAGTAGACAAGGGCGGCTTCGGTGTAATCTATGAGGCATTGGACACTCGCTTTCAAACGAAGCGCACTGTGGCTATTAAGGAGATGAGCAATGCTCCCCTGGATGCTACTGAGAACGCACAGTTCGTTACATCCGTTCGCCAGGAGGCCGATCTCCTCGTCCAACTCAAGCACTCTAATTTGCCCGACGTGATTGATTTCTTTGAAGAAAGCGGCAAAGTCTACCTGGTGATGGAGTTCATCAGGGGAACGACGTTGGAGAGGCGGCTACAGATGGCAGGAGGTCCACTGGACGAAAGTATTGTGATGGAATGGACCCTGCAACTCTGCGATGTATTGAACTACCTGCATACACGCCCTCAACCAATCATCTTTCGCGATCTGAAGCCTTCCAATATCATGGTCAATGAAGAGGGAAAGATCAAACTGATTGATTTCGGAATCGCACGCTTTTTCAAGACAGATGCCCCTCATGATACTGAAACACTGGGATCACGCAACTTCGCGGCTCCTGAACAGTATGGCCTGGGTCAAAGTGATGCGCGTACTGACATCTACGCACTGGGCGCAACGCTCTACGCACTCTTAACAGGGACTGCCCCGGTCGACGCTCCCTTGCGCCAGGCGGATCAGGGATTGCTTCGAGCGCCACGTGAACTCAACCCGAAACTCTCAATCATAGCTGAGCAGATTGTGCTCAAAGCAATGTCCCTGGAACCCAAAAATCGCTTCCAGTCTGCTATCGATATGTTTTACACCATCGGATCTAGTGGCCTCGTACCATTCAGTCCTAAATCACCGGATTCAGGACGTATGTCGAGGAGACGTTTGTTAATAGGAGGCATTGGAGCGGCAGCCGCCATCGCCCTGGGGGGTACTGCCGTCGGTTACCTTCTCTCCAATAAAGGTTCAAACACGGTTACTACAAGTGTCGCGGCCAATAGCATCTCAATTCCCTTCACCTGTAGTACCGAAAAGCAAGCCTGGATGCAAGCTTCTGTGGATGCATTTCATAAAACCGGCGCAAGTGTGGGTGGAAAGACCATTCACATCGACTTAGATCTGCGAGGCTCGTTGGATGGACAACAGAAGATTCTCAATGGTACCATTCAGCCGATTGTCTGGAGCCCTGCGAGTTTTCTGGAACTCAATCAATTAAGTTCAGCCTGGCAAAAGGGGCATGCAGGGAAAGATATCATCATTAATTCTGGCGCTCTGCAAGCAAAGTCGCTCGTTTCCAGTCCGCTCGTGTTTGCGTTCTGGCGGGACCGTGCCGAAGCCTTTCTCAAGTACTATCCCAGCGTCGACTGGCCGAGCATTCATGATGCCCTGAAGCAGAGTAGCTGGGCCAATATTGGCGGATTGTCTGTATGGGGACCCGTAAAGTTCGGTCATACCCGGCCTGATCAATCGAATAGTGGGTTATTGACCGTCACCTTGCTTGCCTACGCTTTCTATAATGAGGAGCGTGGGCTAACGGTTCCACAGATCGACAGCCCCCAGTTCTTGGGCTACTTTAACGATATCGAGGGTGCAGTATCCGCTTTTGGCCGTAGCAGCGGCACGTTCTTTGATAATGTGGTCATACCTTCAGGTGCACCCGAATTTGATATCGTAGCGACCTATGAGAATTTAGTGCTCACTGGTGAGAAATTGGCGATAACCGCTCAGCAGGAACCTCTGCGGCTGTTCTATCCCAGCCTGAATATCGTGAGTGATCATCCATTTGCCATCTTGCAGGGGAACTGGGTAACGTCTGAGCAACAGATGGCTGCACAAATGTTCCGTGACTTCCTGTTATCACCACAGCAGCAGCAGCTGGCCCTCACTACTGGTTTCCGGCCAAGCACCCCAGGTATCCAGATCACGGACAATGTACCAGGGAACGTCTTCTTGCAACAATCGTCTTACAACATCTCACCCAAAGTAGAAATTACCCCACTGGCCAATGTCCCTACAAGTGCAGTCATCAATGAACTGATTAAGCAGTGGAAAAACTACTATGATGGATCACCAACCGCGCTTGGTTG
>VBHI01000242.1 GCA_005881495.1 Chloroflexota bacterium | reverse complement strand
TTATACTAGATGCTATCATAGGAATCCGAATCATGTCAAAAACAATTTACCTTCCCTTCGGGATCATCTCCATCAACGTTCCTGGCGTCACGACCACGTATTGACTTCCAAGCTGCTGTATTACCTGCTTTATATCAGAGGGAGTCATAGACCAGGCCATAACATAGACATTCAGATAGAGTGGACGATTCTGTAGGGATGCCGTTGCATTTCTGACCAATAGCACCGTCTTATTGACGCTATCGGCAAGACCGAGATTCTGGTAGACGGGCACGCCCTGCACCACTTGCATCTCAGGCTTCTTTACTCCTGAGCCGCTCAGGAAGCCTTTCAGGCCAAAGGGGAGTAGTGTCTGTATACATCGTTGTTGCGCGTTAGTGTCGCTGACGACCATCCCTGTCTGTCGCATATTTGCGATAAACGGTATCCCCGTGCTTTGTAAGAAATCGATATCCAGAGCTTCCAGCGTTGTCAAACCCATACTCTGCATCAATTGGCCAGTGCGCTCTAAGAAGCTGGATAGTTCCTGCGCGGGCCAGTGCGAAGGAAACATGTAGCCTGCTCCACTCGGCCCGGCTATAAAGTCATCATTGGCCGAAGCCGTGCGATAGTAATACTCGGCCATACTCGGAGCTGCCTGTATCAACACAGGTGAAATGGTCCAGCCAAGCGGAAATGAACCACGCGCCGGGTCACCCCAGAGTCGCAACATGCGGTGCTGGCTATACTGGAGATTATCACCATCACTGATCGTGAAAGAAAGAGCAACCTGGTTAGGAGTAAGAGAGGGTATGGCTTGTGCCAGTGGTGTCACCCTGGCGATTGCTGCGGCGGGTTCCTTGCTTGTCCAAACTTCCAGGTTGTAGAAATAGTCGCTGGCCAGCACCTCTATGGCGGCATCCGAGGTCAGACTGACGCCACTCCCTTCGTCGATAAACCAGCCGAGATGCACCGCTCCAGGCGGGTACTCCTTGAAAATAGCCTGCATCAGACCCTTCTCCGATTGGAAACCGTAGGTCAAATCAGGGAGAAAGTTGCGTGAGTCGAGATAGTAAACAAAAGTATTGGTCGCCACCAGGAACGAGCGCAGCCCGGCAGCATTGTTGGGGTCAAGCCCCGCAACAATACGGGATGAGCTATATGGGAGGAGGTTTTGCCGCGCCCAGTCATACGCTCGTAGTCTGCTTTTCCAGTTATAGGTGCGCAAGTCAGCAAGTATGGGAAGCTTATGCGCCTGTTGGAGGTCTTGCGCTTGAATGGGTGAGACCACAATACCGCCGCTTTGACCAGCCATGGTAGTTGCGATATTGATACTATCAATGAAGCTGGGATCATAAATAATCATGCCCTCTATGGCCTCGCGAAAGCTCATCAGCAATGCCTCTAGAACAGCATCCCCCGTGGCAGTGGAAGTTTCTTGTGGTATTGAGCCAAGAGCTTCCTTGAGCCAGAAAACCTCTTCATTGCTCGTAATAAGATAGACCTTGGGCAGTGGCCGGTTGATCAAGCCGGCCATCGTTGTTGCACTCAGTTGTATATCCTGAGATGCCCCGCGCAAATCAAATACAGTCAATTGTTGTGGCGCCTGAAACGCTGGTAATATCCTGTTGGCTGACCAGTTAATACCTTCGATTTCACTTCGGTTGCTTATGTTACACCGTTCTCCGGAATCTACCCATTTATGGACAAGCCATATTTGGTATCCGGTTCCTGCTTCGTGGAGGGGAGTTTCACTGATCCATCTTGCGACAGGTCAGCCAGCGCTCCCCTCTCCACAGGCGTTTCACCCTTCCCGAGGAACTCCCGGTAGGGACCTGGTTGACTGGTTGGCTTGGTCAACGCTGCCAGGTTCAGCGCGGCGTTCACATCCCGGTCGATGACCAGACCACATGCTGGATTCTCGCACACGTAGAGGCGTTCAGAGAGGTCCATCTCCTCCTTGACATTCCCACACCTCGAACACATCTTTGTGGAAGGAAACCAACGATCTGCCAGAAGCAGTATTTCTCCCTGCCATGTGGTCTTGTAGGTCATTTGTCGGCGGAACTCGCCGAGACCCACATCACTGATAGAGAGGGCCAGCTTGCGGTTCCGCTTCATGCCATCCACATTGAGATCTTCCAGCACGACCACTGCCGGACGCACATGCGCATTGGCTGGTGTAGCCTGCCGGAGCCGTTGTTTCATCTGCTTCTTTTTGATCTTTCGCGCCACCTGTTCTGGCAACGAGGGCGTTTCCGCTGGCTGTATCTTCTTGCCCTTCCTTGGTTTGACCTTGGCTTTCGGTTCTGGTAAGGAAGCAGCAATCTCAGCTTTGCGGGCAGCGCGTTTTTCAGGGGAAAGAGCGGCACGGGTGAGTAGGCTAGTACCCTTGTGTAGGGCATCACGACGAACATGGGCGATGCGGGCGTACTTGCGGGCGAGCTTCATGCGGGCTTTGGCGCGATTCTTACTGCCTTTCGTTTTGCGTGAAAGGCGACGATGCAGACGTTTGAGGCGTTTGAGTTCGGAACGCAAGGCTTTGGGATTCTCCACCACTCGACCATTGGAGCACTGTGCCAGCCGATTGATCCCCACATCTGCCCCGATCGGCTCACCTGTAGCGGCAGGTGGATCAGGCACTTCTTCTTCGACCTGGACGGAGACGAACCATCGTCCAGCCTCCTCTGAGATGGTCGCAGCAAGAATGTTCACCGAGCTTCTCGGCACATACCCACATTCTTTCAGTCGAAGTTGGCCCAAACGAGGTAGTTCAATGGCTTTCTCGTAGATATGAATGGAGCCGGTCAGTCTGAAACTGCCAAGCCCTTGCCGTTTCGTTTTGAAGGTGGGATACCCAGGCGGGCCTTTCCATTTGCCCTCTTTTTTGAGTTGCACCCGGCGGAAAAAGTTCCTCATCGCTTTATCGAGATCGCGCAGCGCCTCTTGAGGAACCGCCTTCGAGACCTCGTACATCCAGGGCAGGTCCGTTTGCTTCAGTTGGTTGAGTTCCCGGTGAAGCTCCATGGCAGTGATGCTGCGGCCTTCCGCCTGATACACCTCTTGCTTGCGCTTCAGGCCCCAATTGTAGGCATAGCGGGCGGCCCCAGCATGCTTTTTGCAGTCCGTGATTTGCTTGTGGTTGAGATCCAGTTCGGTCTTGTAGCCTCTGACAACCTTCATGTCGGAAGAAATCCCTTCGAGTACTTCCACTTCAGGTCTTCCAGCATCACTTCTTCCTCTTCTGCCAAAAAAGCTGCATAGTCCTCTGGAGACAGCTGCTCTATGGTGTAGACAAAGTCCTGCCCGTCCCAGTTCCATTCAAGGACAAAGCCGTTTCGTTGGGCTTCCTGCTCAAGCTCCCGTAACTCGATTTCAACGCTCGAAAAGAACTCGTAGTCGCCACGTGCGACCCTGCGCTCGACATTAGGGAGTTGGTCAAACTCAGCATGTCGCCGCTCCCACAGATCGATATTGCGAGCAAGCGCTTGTTCTTTGCGAAATTCAGTCATCAGACCTCCTGCTTCATCACTTCTTCAACACACTGCTTAATGCGCTCTGCTTTACGGCGAATGCCACGCCTGCCGTAGATGCGTGCCGCCAAACTGGTGATGATGCTCACAAAATCACTGACCAAATCATCCTGGGTTTCATTGGGAAAGACCGCTTCAATGCGGCGTCCCTGGACTTCCAACAGCGTTGTGAGATAGTTCCACCCAAAGCGCGTGCCCCGGTCTTTGTGTTCCACAATAATCGTGCCAATGCTTGCGTCAGCCAGGAGCTTCAAAAACTTTGGGCGACTGTCATTGAGACCCGAAGCGATCTCGGTCACTTCTTTGGCAACCTGGTAGCCCCGCGCTGCAGCATAGTCGCGCAGACGTTGCACTTGGTGGTCTAGATCGCTTCTTTGATCGACAGAGGATACCCGCGCATACAAGGCAATGCGCCCAATCCCCGGTTTTTCCACTTGCAGGTCACGAACTACCACCATGCCGGTCGGTGTTTTGTAGGCGTCCAGGGTCCCGGCTTTGTACCACCTCCACGCGGTCTTGTAACTCACTCCGATTTTCTTTGCATACTGGCTCAATTTCATGGGCATAGATTACCATGAAATGTCCATGTATGTCAATGAAATTTGAAAAGTTTTTTCACCCTCAAATCTTCAATGGCGTTTATTGCTATGCCTTGCACCTGCAGAAACCATTGTAATACCATTTTAGAGTATTTAGTGATTAAAGAGTCTCACATTTTTCCTCTTGACCCCCTGACTCAACTATAGTATGCTACAGCACATACTATAGCCTGGGTCAGTAATGATCTGTAGCTGTCCCTTTCCGCGTATTTGTCTTCTGAAAAGCAGTAGGGGCTACAATGTTGTAGAGGCGACCTATTTTTTGGTAATCGCCCAAGCCTGAGCCAGAAAGGACTCCAGACATGTCTGAAAAAATGGTAACACCTGAACTCTTCCGTCCACCAGTAGACTTCCCAGACATACCCTATGACCACCTCTTGCGCAATGCCGCTGCACGCACTCCCGACCGCCCGGCCATCATCTTTCACGATCTTGTTCTTACCTATCGTGAAGTAGTCTCGATGGTCAACTGTATCGCCAACGGCCTTTACAATTTGGGTATGCGAAAAGGTGATCGTATTTGTCTCTTTACGACCAATCGTCCTGAGTATACTATCACATTCATTGCCGCCACTTCGATTGGTCTCGTCGTCAGCCCGATGAATCCCAGCTATAAAGAGCGCGAAATAGCCTATCAGCTTGAAAATTCAGAAGCCAGGGCTGTACTGATTCAGCGTGAACTCTTTCCACTGATGCACATGGTACTAATTCAGAAACCGTTTCCTGCTCTGAAACATATTCTGGTCACAGGTAATCATCCTCCCGAAAGTATGCCTGAGGCCATACCTTTTGCCAGGCTCATGCGCGAATCTTCTCCGAAGCATCCCCCGCATGTTGAGATCAGCAGCGATGACCTGGTCGCCTTGCCCTATTCTTCTGGCACCACCGGCTTCCCCAAAGGGACCATGCTTACCCATCGTAACCTGACGTCCAATAATCTCCAATTTACCACCGCTCTCCGCACAAACTTCACCGACGTGGCCCTGATCTTCTTGCCTTTCTACCACATCTATGGTGTGATGCTGACAGGCAGCTTCCTGGCCTGTAGCGGCACGCAGGTGATGATGGAACGCTTTGACCTGCTCCAGTCACTCGATTTGTGTGAAAAGTATGGCGTGACGTACTACTTCGCTGTCCCGCCCATTGTGCTGGCTCTTGCCAATGCCCCTCTCGATCTCAGCAAGTTGAAGACTGTCAGATACGTCTTCTCCGGCGCGGCTCCTTTGCCGCTCGATCCTGCTCGCAAATTGGAGAAAAAATCAGGTATCAGGGTTGTGCAGGGCTATGGCTTGACTGAGGCATCTCCAATTACCCATGCGCAGCCAGGAGATCCTGCTCTGGTGCGACTTGATAGCGTTGGTATGCCCGTCCACAACACCGAGCAGAAAATTGTCGATATCGAGACCGGTGAGCGCGAATTACCTGTTGGCGAGGATGGAGAAATCATTATTCGTGGGCCTCAGATCATGCAGGGTTATTGGAAAGCCCCCGAGGAGACCGCCCGTACTCTTCGTAACGGTTGGCTCTACACAGGCGATATAGGCCATGTAGACCCCGATGGCTACACCTATATCGTCGATCGCAAGAAAGAGATGATCAAGTACAAGGGCTTTGGCATCGCTCCCGCCGAGCTAGAATCCCTGCTTATGGAACATCCCGCTGTAATGGACTCCGCCGTCATTGGTATTCCAGACGACGAGGCCGGTGAACTCCCCAAAGGCTTTGTGGTCATACGCAAGGGTCATGAAGAAGTTACCGAGGACGACATTCTTAACTTCGCCAATGGCAAGCTTGCCGGTTACAAGAAGATTCACGCCGTTGAGTTCATCGAGGCTATTCCCAAGGTCCCCTCAGGTAAAATCCTGCGCCGCGAACTAAAAGAGCTTGAAAAGGCTCGCAGAACAGGGGAGATCTAAAAAATAGAGGGCGATCACCCCGGTCGCCCTCTATTCCTATGTATCGTTCTATATACCTATCAAAAACAATCCACGTGCAATAGCTTCGCCAGCCAGGGTACACACCACCACCAGGTAGAGCATACCCGTTGCGGACTGGAACGAGCGGTCGCGTATCAACTTCCAGGCAATCCCACCCAAAACCAGTGGAATGACAAAACTCACCAGGATACGCAGCCAACCAATAGCATCCGTACCCAACGGTGTGGTCACAGGCGCCCCGGTGGGTTTAACTTGCGCATTCGGCACAGGCGTTGCAGCAGGTGCAGGTGCAGTCGCTGCAGGGGTCGTGGCAGTCGTGCTGGATCCATTTGTGACTGTAGGCCCGGCTGTAACAGCAAAAATGACCTGAGCCAGCACTCCCAGTAGTACCAGCGTCGTCGCGAACTGAAGTGGTTTCTCAGAAAGCGCCGGTGTCACCAGGTACCAATGCCCAAGCCACATCGCCGTCATCACCCCACCCAGTGCCAGGGCGGCCGCAAAGAAACTGGCAATAGTAAACGCTCCACCCAGGACCGTGGGCGCGACCGGCCGATAAATCATTGCCATCACAAACAGTGTAGCCACACCTGCCATCACCGTTAATACACCGCTAATCATCCGCAGCAAACGCACAGGCGAAGGTCGCTTTTGCCCTTTTTCCTGGCTCTCTTTGCCACTCACACCTGCGTTCTTGTCGAGCCAGAGGAAGAGATTATACGGCAGCATGAGGAGCAGGAAAAGCAACATCGGTAGTGTTTCATAGCCGGTCCAGGCTTTGTCAAGCTGCGGAAAACTATTGAGCAGATCGGGCATTGAAAAATTCTGCTGAAACAAATAGGTCAGACCGGTCAAAACAACATAAATAAGCCCATAGGTAATTAAAAAACTGCGTTTGACTTCTTTGCGCCAATCCAGCACGAAAAGTACTGTAAAAGCCCCTATCGAAAGTTCAGTCATTACGATGAACAGCACTAGCGGAAGCGTTTGCAACATACAACAAAAATCCTTTTAGCAGGTCATTCAAGGACGGTTGTGGGAAACATTCCTACCACGTATCGATAGAGATTATACATCTCCTTGCAGAGTGAGGCAAATGGGTGAGAGAGCATATCCTACCTTAGATCTCGAAAGACCACAACGAAAGATTCATTTGTTTGCTTTTACTTTGAACCTGCCTACCCGTAAGGCGTTCAGGATCACGATGACATCGATGCCCTCTTGCAGAATGGCCCCGGCTGCTGGGGTGATGTAGCCAAAGGCGGCGAAGAGCATCGCGATAGCGCTCAACCCCATCCCAACCCAGATGCCCTGCAAGGCTATGCGCATAACTCGGCGTCCCAGTTGTACCGCTGTCACCACGCGAAGAATATCTGTTGAGAGCAGTACCGTATCGGCTGCGTTTGCGGCTGCAGTCAATCCCTGTGTTCCGAGTGCCATGCCGACAGTTGCGGTCGCCAGAGCAGGGGCATCGTTGATGCCGTCGCCTACCATCAGTACGCGGTGTTTCTGGTTCACTAACTCCTGTACCACGCGAACCTTTTCTTCAGGTAGGCAGTGCGCTACGACCCGATCAATGTGCGCAGCTTGCCCAACTTGTTGAGCCACGATCTCACCATCTCCAGTGAGTAACACGGTCTGCTGAATACCCTCCCGCTTCAGGTCAGGTGAGAGCCGCGCGAGTTCCGCACGGGGAATGTCCTCCAGGACGATCAATCCGACTATTTGACCATCAACAGCGACGAAGCTGCAAATCTGACCAAGAGCGGTGCGCTGCTCTCGCTCTGCCACCAACGAAGGTGGGAGTGCGATACCGAGCTGAAGCATGAAGGTTCGATTACCGACGGCAACTGACACTTCTGGCACTTCTTTGGCAGTGGAGATCTCAGGCGCTGTATCAGGAGCAACGGCATTTTCATGCTCATTATTTGTGGATAGTTGATATGACCATTGATCTTCGTTGATAAGTGGTACCCTTCCCCGGACACCCTTGCCAAAATTTTCCTCAAAGTCGCCGGCTAAGCTCAGGACTAGCTCGCGCTCGTGTGCAGCGTCAACGATGGCACGTGCCAGGATATGTGTTGAAAGCTGCTCAACCGAGGCTGCCAATCGCAGCAATGTAT
>VBHI01000208.1 GCA_005881495.1 Chloroflexota bacterium | reverse complement strand
CTCCCGAATCGCTGCTGCGTGAAGCAGCCACACGCTTACAAGATCGCTTCCTCTTTGGCTCCGACTACCCATTCATCACACCCCAGCGCTGGCTGAAGGACTTCGATACCCTGGACTACTTCAAGCCGGAGGTGCGTGAGAAAATCCTGTGGCGCAACGCCCAAAAACTGCTGGCTCATACCGCCGTTGGGCAAATGACCTTCTCATCCTAACAGTGCTCGCCTTAGGCCCCGGTGTCTAGACCAAGGCCACGACGTACTTCAATAAAGTGTATTATTGCATCTCGGCTCAATAATCCGACCAGGTGATCATCCTGCACAACGGGAAGTTGATTCACATCGCGACCAGCCATTAATGGGAGCACATCATTCAAGCTTTGCTGAGGGGTAACGATATGTAACTTCTCCAGAGGAATCATGGCATGACCGACAGGAACTTGACCCCACTCCTCTTGAGGAATATGGCGAATATCACTCAGCTTAATCAAGCCGGCTAAGCGATCACCCTGCATAACGAGAGCGTAGGAGACACCACCCGGCAACAAATAGTCATATACCAGCTTCTGGAGCGAAATGTTGGCAGGAGTTGTCATTGGAGAAGGATTCATGACTTCGCTGACCTTCACGCCGCGGAACATTGATTGCAACATCACCTGGGAGTTGGCAGACTGGCCTGCACTGAGCAGGAACCAGCCGATAAAGCCAATCCAGATGCCACCTAGAACATTGCCCAAAAAGAATTGCCATATTCCCCAGAAGATGAAGAGATAGGCCACGATTTGACCCACTAGTGTGGTTGCACGTGTCGCCGTACGAAGACTCCCGCTCACTTTCCAGACAATCGAGCGTAGCACTCGGCCACCACCAAGTGGGAAACCGGGGATGAGATTGAAGAGCCCTAACAGGAGATTAGCTAGAGCCAGGTACCCCAGCAGTGCTGTCACCGGAGAGGTGCCCTTGCCAAGGGCTAACAAAAGGAGGTAAGCCAAACCAGCTATCAGAAGGTTGGTGGCTGGGCCAACAACGGCCATCTGAAACTCTATGCCTGGACTTCTTGGCTCCTGCTCAATGTTCGAGAGCCCTCCCCAAATGTAGAGCGTGATATTCTTCACCGACAGACCTCGCGCACGAGCGACCACCGAGTGAGCCAATTCATGCAAGAGCACAGCGGCGAAGAGGAGCAGCGTCGCGATCAAACTGACGACCCAGTAGGTGGCGGTTCCCCAACCGGGATACGAGGCTGAAAACTGAATGTCAAGCGACCAGGTGAGTAGCACAACGATGATAAGCCAGCTCACATGGATATATATGTCAATGCCAGCAATTTTGCCGAGACGGATAGAACCAGGCATATGCATACTCCTTCGTTGGTGTTCTTGTTTACATTCTACACCACAACCGTAGGAAATAGCCATTCCCTTGCCCAGCATCTCCCCTTAACTCTTTGTAGTTCCAGTCTGCCGCGGTCGTACAACTAGCAGCGGCAGCCTGGTAGCACTCAGGACTCGTTCTGTCACGCTACCCATAACCAGTCGTTCCCATCCTCCCCGGCCATGTGTTGACATGGCAATCAGGTCGCAGCCACTTGCACCTTCAGTTCCATCTTGCTGTTGACCGTGCTCAGCTGTGCCGATGACAGCACCAGCAACATCCGAATCATTGGTTATGGACCAAGTGATCGAGAGTTTCAGGTCTTTGAGCATCTCCTTCGTGCGCTCCTTTACCGACGCCAGGTATGTTTTCGCGTGTTCCATTGCCTCTTTGTTGAGTAGGGCGGTAAAACCTTCATCACCTGTAGGAGAGAGATGTTTCACCACCTGGATTAAATGCAACGCGCCAGGTGCCGGAGCAGCCAGCGCAGTGACAAGGTTTGCTGCTGGAATGAGCGCCGCCTCAGCAAGGGGGGAGCCATCCAATGGAACCAGAGCACAGAGGGGACGAGTAGCATTAGTACGCGGTATGTGCAGCATAGGCTTGTGTGCACGGAGCACCAGTACTGGAATGAAACTCTGATGGACAATTCTGTGAGCTACGCTTCCCAGCACCCAGCGTGAGAGACCCGTTCTCCCATGGCTGCACATAACGATGAGATCCACAGACCTTGACTCGGCCACTGCCAGAATATCCTGCGCTGGCAGTCCAGACAAGACTTCAGTTGTTGTTGCAATCCCAGCAAAAACTCCAGATTTTGCAACCTCGTTGAGGTAGGCGTTCCCCTCAGCCAGGTCCGCCTCGATGAACTGCTCTGTCATGAGCGGTGCAGGAGACAGCCCCCCACTAAAGTCAATAAGCGGACTGACGACTTGCAGCAACAGGATAGAGCCGCCTGAAGCTCGCGCTATTTGCGCTGCTAGTGAGAGAGCTAGCTCCGCGCGAGGAGACGCGTCCAGGGGGACCATAATTTGCTGAAACATGCTTTTTACTCCATTTCTTCCTTGCCTTTTTCGCCACCTCGTCAGCGCTTGCCTGCTTCTGCACTTGCGGTTTGTAAGAATGAGGAATAACCGACAGACGAAAGCCACAGGGAGGAGCTTGTGGGTAAGAGAAGTTATCCATCCCTTGTAGCCTATTAACAGTATAGGCTTTACTGCTCACAGCAGCATCACGGTGGATAGCAGGCCGCTCACATTTGTGTCACAGGAAACATGTAAAATGCGCGAACTTGAGCAGAAGACGACATCGTTCTGCCGAAACAGTATCCATTCACTTCCCTCTTGAGATACAATAGGAACCTGATGACTTCCCGTCACCTTCATCAGTTGCTCGCTGGCGGAGGAGAGCCAACATAGCGATGGGGGAAGGGTATCGGGAGGGGTCTGAAGAATGGAGAATGGCTATGAGAAACGATTTCCAGGATAACCCCGGGGTGATAGCCCCACCGCCGCTGATTTATGCGGGTGTTTTAGTGGTAGGATTGCTCTTGCGTTTGATATTCCCCACAAGGTTTCTCCCTCGCCCAATAGTCCTCATCATTGGCACAGGCTGTATCGCCGTAGCCTGCATTCTCGCTCCTACTGCATTTCATCAAATGCGGCGCGCAAAAACCAATGTAGACCCAACCCAACCAGCCACAGCCATCGTTACTGAAGGGCCATTTCGCTTCACACGCAACCCCATCTACCTCTCGCTCACACTCTTCTACATTGGAATGGCCCTTATTGCTCAGTCGCTCTGGGCTCTACTCCTGCTTCCGGTGGTGTTATTTGTGATGAACCGTGGCGTCATTGATCGTGAGGAAAGGTACCTGGAGCGCAAGTTCGGTGAACAGTATGTTGGCTATAAGGCGCGAGTGCGGCGCTGGATTTGATCGCGATGATAGACCAGGATTTTGGCGACCAGCGAATGAGTCAAAGAAGATCTGCTCTTTTCGTAACTCTCCCGCAAGATAGCCGTATAATTAGAGAGAGTAACCATTGACTATAAGGCATGGTTCAGCTAGGATATGTATCGGTAACATAAAAGGAGGAAGGCAGCATGATAAAACGATTGTTGGTCTTATTAGGAGGACTCTTCTTCCTCAGGACGCTCCTGAGGAACAGGAGAAGGCGGCAATTCAATCAGTACGATTAAGATCGTAGGTTAAAGCTAAAAACCAGCAAGGTCAGTTATGTGATTGACCCTGCTGGTTTTTTTGCTCATACCGACAAACACAAAAAGCATGGTTTGCCCTACCGTTTCTAAAATATGACACTATAGCATCGCTATATGTTTTTGTCAACTGTTAAAAACCCCTTGTATGAGGGTGCGCTACGCGAATAATTTCCCCCTTGAGATACCATCAACTATGTGACACTATACAATCAGACCAGGGGAAGTATGGAAAAAACCTTCTCTACTTACCGAAACAGTGTATAAAAAGAGCAAGCGACAAGGGGGTTGCACGCATGAGAGTCGGTGTTGGACTGCCTTCAACAGTGCCGGGGGCGAATGGAGCACTTGTCATTGAATGGGCGCGGCGGGCCGATGCAGGTCCGTTTTCGAGCCTGGGTGTCCTCGATAGGCTTGTCTATGACAGCTATGACCCTCTGACTACCCTTGCCGCCGCTGCCGCCGTGACGCAGAGAGTCTTGTTGGCTACAACCATTATCATTGGACCTCTGCACAATGACGCGCTGCTGGCGAAAATGGCAGCTTCTATTGAAGCACTTTCAAATGGTCGACTAGTGCTCGGATTGGCGGTTGGGGCACGTAAAGAAGATTACGATGCCGCGGGAATTGCATATCAAACGCGAGGGAAGCGGCTCTCAGAACAACTCTCCACATTACGCGCTCTATGGGAAGATGGCTCTATCAATCCAACAGCGGCCCGGTCAGGAGGACCGCAATTGCTTGTTGGCGGGTTGAGCAACCAGGGTTTTGCACGGGTAGCTCGTTACGCGGATGGCTATGTCCATGGTGGCGGACCGCCCAGGGCATTTGCCCGCGCTGCCGATAAAGTTCGCGCCGCCTGGTACGACGCCGGGCGACCTGGCAAGCCACAATTCTGGGCGCAAGGATACTTTGCCCTTGGCAATGAGCATATCGAGGCTGCCGGCACGCGCTACCTGACGGATTATTACGCTTTCACCGGTCCTTTCGCGGAGAGAATAGCCGCTGGGCTCCTCACCAGTCCACAAGCCATTGCCCAGTTCATGCGCGGGTATGAGGAGGCGGGCTGCGATGAACTCGTTCTTTTCCCAACAGTGCCCGATCTGGACCAGCTCGAGCAGCTGGCAAATATTCTCAATGGTCTGGGTAGAAAGCACCCACACCGCCCACGTAGCGTTGATCGCATAGCCCTGTAGGAGGCCACAGTGAAGATAGTCATCCTTGGTGGCGGGCCAGCAGGTCTCTATAGCGGCCTGTTGCTCAAAAAAGCCAACCCAAAACACGATATTACGATTATTGAACGCAACCCGGCGGACGTGACCTATGGCTGGGGAGTGGTCTTTTCGGATCGCACACTGGCTTCCTTCCAAAGAGCCGATTACAAGACCTATGAGCAAATAACCAACCGCTTCGTCATTTGGGACGCCATCGACGTCCATTACCGGGGAGAGACCATCCGTTGTGGCGGCCATGTCATCGCTAGCATCTCAAGAAAGCACCTGCTCAATATCCTGCAAAGTCGTTGTGAAGAAGTGGGGATTTCATTGATATTCAATAAAGAGATCCACGATCTTTCTGAACTTCACGATGCGGAGGGGAGCGTATGGCGAGGGAGTGGGGAGCGTATGGCGAGCGGAGCCGATATAGCGATGCGAGAGGGGTATCGGGAGAGGTATGACCTGCTGATTGCCGCTGATGGAATCAATAGCCTTGTCCGTAAAACATACGAAGCTCACTTCAAGCCGAGTGTGGAATTGGGCAAGGCCAGGTATATCTGGCTTGGGGCCGACAAGGTGCTTGATGCCTTTACCTTTATCTTTTGCGAGAACGAACACGGCCTATTCCAGGTCCATGCCTATCCATCAAGCGGTACAACCTGCACCTTTATCGTTGAATGCGACGAAACGACCTGGCTGAAAGCGGGATTGAATGAAGCAGACGAAGAGCAGAGCCTCGCCTATTGCCAACGCCTCTTTGCCGATGATCTGGGGGGTGCAGCTCTTTTATCGAATAATTCAAAGTGGATCAGTTTCCCCACGCTGAAAACCAGTCACTGGCACCACCAGAATATAGTCTTGCTTGGCGATGCTGTACACACGGCACACTTTTCTATTGGTTCTGGCACAAAGCTGGCGATGGAAGATGCCATTGCTCTTGCTACAGCTATCGAACAACACGCGGATCTCGAGAGCGCACTTAACGAATATGAACTCGAACGCAAACCCGTGGTTGAGATTTTCCAGGACGCTGCACAGGTGAGCCAGGCGTATTTTGAGACGATCAAGCGCTACCTTGGACTGGAGCCGATGCAGTTCACCTTTCAGCTGCTGACACGCAGCGGCAGGATCTCCTATGATGACCTCAGGCTCCGCGATCCCCGCTTTGGCGACATGGTTGACCGGTGGTTTGCACATGCGTCAGGGAACGATCATACCACTTTCGCACCACCACCAATGTTTGAGCCATTGAAATTACAAGCGCTCAGCCTGTCGAATCGCGTGGTCTTATCACTCGCACACGGCGCAATTCCTGCTCAAGAAGGAGTGGTCAACAAGGATTACCTGGCTTTGGCCAAATACTATGCTGACAGTGGTGCCGGTTTAGTACTGACAGATCCAGTAGCTGTCTCTGCCGAAGGACGCATCACACCTGGCTGTCCTGGATTGTATACTACCAGTCATACAGAGACATGGATAGAGATCGTGAGTGCCGTTCATTCCAGTACGCCAGCGAAGATAGCGATCCAGTTGGGACACGCCGGGCGCCGGGGTGCAACTCAAGCAAGAACGGTGGGACTGGATAGGGCGCTGCGCCAGGGGAGTTGGCCGCTGATCGCTCCATCTCCACTGCCCTATACTCTACATGGCCAGGTTCCCAGAGAGATGAACCACAGTGACATGGAAAGCGTCTGCAATGATTTTGTCCGTGCCGCCCACATGGCGCTGGAAGCGGGTTTCGACTTGCTGCAATTGAACGTTGCTCATGGATATCTCCTGGCCAGCTTCCTTTCCCCACTCACCAACCTGCGTTGTGATCCCTACGGAGGAGGCCTTGAAGGACGGATGCGTTACCCCTTAGAGGTATTTGATGCGGTGCGCGCTGCATGGCCAGAACATAAACCTCTGTCGGTCGCCCTCACCGTCAGTGATTGCGTCAAAGGAGGCTTTGGAGTTGAGGACGCGATCATTTTCGCAAAATTACTGAAAACGCATGGGTGTGATATACTTGAGATACAGGCAGGCCAGACGACAATTGAGAGCGAACCCGCCTATGGGCGCGGTTTCCTGACTCAATTCAGCGAGTGGGTGCGTAACGAGGCACATATTTCAACGATGGTTGGCGGCTACCTCATCACAAGCAATGAAGTCAGCACTATTTTGGCCGCTGGCCGCGCAGACCTATGCATCATGGATATACCACTGCTCAACGAGTAGGACCAGTATTGGTCTCTGGCGCGGAAGATGATCATCAAATACCGCCCGCACTGTAGAGAGGATAGATATTTATGTCAACTAAGGATGGCTTTACACTCGCAGGCAAGAGAGCAGTGGTAACTGGCGCGGGACGTGGTATTGGTCATAGCATCGCCCTGGCACTTGCTGAGGCGGGAGCAGATGTTGCTGTTACCGCCCGCACAGCTCACGAAATCGAGCAACTTGTCGCTCAAATTCGAGAGAAGGGGCGACAGAGCCTGGGGGTCTGCTGCGATGTGACCGATCCTGAGCAGGTTCAGCATATGGCCACAACACTCATTGAGGGATTAGGCGGGGCAGATATCCTGGTCAATAACGCTGGAAACGCCGGCAGCCATAAATTCTTGAACCATCCCGATGAGCTCTGGCACCGCATGCTGTCGGTCAACCTGACCAGTGTCTACTATGTCAGCAAAGCCTTTGTGCCGACGCTGGTTAACCAGCGCAGAGGGCGCATTATCAACATCGCTTCAATAGCCTCTCGGGTCGGCGGCCAATACATCGCGGCCTATACCGCAGCCAAACACGGCGTGCTTGGCCTGACCCGCGCCCTCGCAGTAGAATTGCTACCATATGAGATTACCGTCAATGCCATCTGTCCCGGCTATGTAAACACGCCGATGACCGATGCAAGCATCAGCAATATCGTGGCCCGTACTGGGATGGCAGAGGCGCAGGCTCGGGAAGTACTGGAAAAGACCAGCCCACAACGGCGGCTGATCGAGCCGGAAGAGGTTGCCGGTATCGCTGTCTTCCTGGCACAGGAGAGTAGTAAAGGTATCACTGGACAGGCCATCAATATCGATGGCGGAAGCGTCATGTCGTGAAAGAGTTCTGCTATGGCTTATGATTTTCTTTACGATGTAAGCGAAGGCATTGCAACCCTGACCTTCAATCGCCCCCAGGTGATGAATGCTCTCACCTTCGAAGTCTACGCGCAGCTTCGCGATGTATTTGAAACACTGCGCTATGACGAGGCGGTACGGGCGATCGTGCTGACGGGGGCCGGGGACAATTTCTGTTCCGGGGGCGATGTGCACGAGATTATCGGTGAATTGCTCAAGCGGGACATGAAGGGTCACCTGGAATTTACACGCATGACCGGGGCTGTGGTGCAGAATATGCGGATGCTGGATAAGCCTATCATCGCGGCTCTTAATGGGATGACCGCCGGCGCTGGATCAGTCATTGCCCTGGCTTCCGATCTGCGTATTGCTTCAGAGAAAGCGCGTTTCGCCTTCCTTTTCACCAAAGTTGGACTGACGGGTGCCGATATGGGAGCCGGTTACTTATTACCACGGGTCGTCGGCATGGGACGAGCTTTCGAGCTACTCCTGCTTGGCGATACCATCGACGCCAGCACCGCCGAGCGTTATGGATTGGTGAACCGGGTCGTTCCTCATGCAGAACTGCTGGCGAAGGCTCACGAATGGGCCAGGCGCCTGGCCGATGGTCCGACGCTGGCTATTTCGATGACCAAGCATATGCTCAACCGTGAGCTAAGTATGGACCTTGTCGCCGCTATTGAAGCAGAGGCGCAGGCACAGGCATTGATGTTGATGGGGGAGGATCACCGTCGTTTCTACGCGGCATTCAAAGCGAATGAGAAGCCTCAATTCACTGGAAGATAGGAATTTGCGCTATGGGAAAAATTCTCGTCAACCCGCCGTCATTAGCGCGCCCCAGCGGCTTCAATCACGGCATTCTCGTCACGGGTGGGGACCTCCTCTTTTTAGCAGGGCAAACAGGCAGCAATGCGGAAGGTCAAATAGTCGCGCCAGGCGACCTGGTGGCCCAGTATGAGCAGACGCTGCGCAATCTTCAGACGGTGGTTGAGGCAGCGAGTGGAAAGATGCAAGATATAGTGAAAGTCAATATTTTTGTGCGTGACCGTGACGATTATCTTGACCATCTCAAACCGCTGGGCGTGATACACAAGTCCTTCTTCGGCGCTTATTATCCTGCTGCCGCACTATTCGAGGTTTCACGCTTTTTCCAGGACGAGGCACTGATCGAGATAGAGGGTCTGGCAGTGATTGACGCGGATAAGTAGTTCCACGAGGGTAGCATATGAACTTTGAGCTCACTGAAGAGCAAGAACGCATCCAATCGCGAGCAAGTGCGTTCGCCGAACAAGAGGTGGCTCCCGTTGCACGCGAAGCGGATGAGAAGGGCGAGTTCCCCCGACACCTTGTCAAGCGCATGGGCGAACTGGGGTTCCTGGCCGGGCCAATCGAGCCAGAATACGGTGGCTCAGGCATGGATTACGTTGGCTACGCACTGCTCTGCGAGGAACTGGGAAGAGTCGATTCATCTGTGCGTGGTTTTTTGACCGTGCATACCAGCCTGGTATCCTTGTGTATCCGCGATTGGGGGACGGAGGAGCAGAAACGCCACTATTTGCCACACCTGGCCACAGGCGAATGGATTGGTTGTTACGCTCTGACTGAGCCAAACGCAGGTTCTGATGCTGCCAGTATGGAGACGATGGCCCGAGAGGAAGGGGACAGTTACGTCCTGAACGGTGAGAAGATCTGGATCACCAACGGCACTAGCGCTCATGTTGCCATCGTGTTCGCCAGCAGGGATCGCTCTGCACGCCATAAAGGTATCTGCGCATTTGTGGTTGAGACAGATACTCCCGGGTTTCAGCGCAAACCCATGGCTGGAAAGGAACTGGGTCACCGCGCATCGGAGCATGCCCATATTACCTTCAAGGAGTGTCGCGTGCCGAAAAGCGCGCTCCTCGGTGCGCCGGGAGATGGTTTTAAAGTCGCCATGTCTGCCCTGGATCGCGGTCGGCTAGGAGTAGCCGCGGGCGCAGTTGGAGTAGCTCAGGCGTGCCTCGATGCCTGCGTAGCCTTTGCCAGGGAGCGCCGCCAGTTCGGACAACGGATCGCGGACTTCCAGATGATCCAGGCAACCCTGGCAGATATGGCTGCCGATGTTGAAGCGGCAAGGCTGCTGGTCTATCGTGCGGCGTGGGTGAAAGACCAGGGCCTACCAGCCACAAAGGCGACCTCCATTGCCAAGCTTTTCGCGACAGAAGCTGCGATGAAAGCAGCATCTGAGGCTGTGCTGATGCATGGCAACCGCGGCTATTCAAATGAGTATCCTGTAGAACGCTACTATCGCGATATCAAAGGGCTGCAAATCTATGAGGGCACCAGCCATATCCAGCGCGTTATCATTGCCCGCGAACTTGTGGGTAGAGATACATAACTACTGACGATCACCACCGGTCAAACTGATCATTGCCGTACAAATGCTCAAGGAGGAGTTATCTATGGCCTATTCAGAGTATTGGAACCCCAAGAACGAAAAGTTATCCCGTGAGGAATTGCAGGCGCTGCAACTGCTCAAGCTGCGCCGCATGTGTGAGTGGGCGTATGCCACTACCCCATACCACCGGCGCAAGTTCGACGCGGCAGGCTTCAAACCGGAGCAATTGAAATCCCTTGATGATATACGCCGCATCCCCTTTATGACCAGGGAAGAGTGGATGGACTCTCTGCTAGAGAAACCTTTGTTCGGCGATATACTTGCCACTGATCCGAAGAACGCCATTCGTTACCATCTCACCTCGGGTACTACGGGTCGCACCCCCCTGCGCGTGCTCGACAGCATGAAAGACTGGGACTGGATCAGCGAGATGTGGTGCTATGGGCTGTGGGGATTTGGCATTCGACCGGAAGATATCGTCTATTTCGCCTTCGGCTATGGATCGTTCATCGGTTTTTGGGGCGCGCACTACGCGTGCGAAAAGATGGGCGCGCTGGTAATCCCCGGCGGGGCGCAGACCACCGATGCGCGCATCCACCAAATAATTGAGATGGGCGTCACCACCGTCTGCTCTACGCCCACTTACGCACTGCACCTCTGGCAAAAGGCCAGGGAGAGGGGTATCGATCTTGCCAAAGAGAGCAAGGTCAACAAAGTCATCCTCTCTGGCGAGCCTGCAGGCTCGATACCGGCGGTAAAACACCAGCTAGAGGAGGCATGGGGTGCGAAATGCGGTGACACGGCGGGTATGACCGAGATAGGGACCATCATGATTTTCGAATGTTCGCACCAGTCAGGGGGCACGCATATCATCGAGGATCACTTCATTGAAGAGGTACTGAACCCTGCAAACGACGAGCCGGTGGGTTATGACGAACTGGGCGAGCGTGTGGTTTCCTCCTTTGGCCGCGGCTTCATCCCCCTCATTCGCTACCGCACCAAGGATATGGTAATGAAAGTGCCAGCCAGCACGTGCTCATGCGGGCGCACCTGGGATCTTTACAGCGGCGGAATCAGGGGACGTTGGGATGACATGAAAATGATCAGGGGCACAAACGTCTACCCACGTGCGGTTGAAGCGATCATCCGCGAGTATGTTGCCATCGACGAATTTCAGATTTACATCTGGCGCAAGGACGACATCCAGGACGAAATTACAATCAAGCTCGAGATCAAACCCGGGCACGAGGTAGAGTGGGTTGTGCTCCAGCATAAGCTCGCCAAAGACCTGGCGAATGCACACGAGGGACTGCGCTTCAATATCGAGCGCGTGGATTATGGGATACTGCCGCATTTTGAACTGAAGGCAAAACGCCTGGTTGATGTACGTCCGGTAGCACAATATTAAAGGAGAAATGAGCATGTCTACGACAGATACCGACCTGCTGGGCAAAGCACTGACCGAACAAGAGCGGGAATTGTTGGATGCGTATGAGGCACTCAAGAAGCTGGCGGCACAGGAGGATCTGCCGCCCTGTGCTGCACGCAATGTGCGGAGAGCTTTGATGTCGATGTGGCAGGCGACCAATGATTTGGATTTGCAGTTTGAGCAGTTGTATGAGTTTGGGGTGTAGGGAGATCATCGTCACATCATTATCACGCTGTATCTCGTCGAGGGGCTCGTGCAGCAGATTGTGCAGCCAGCGCGCCAGATTCCTCAATTAGATCGAGACTCTTAATGAAGTATTTACTTGCCATTAAGAAACTCGCTCTCTTTTTCCCTCATGGCGCAGCAACTCTGCTTTGATGTCCAACCCACCCCCATAGCCAGTAAGATTACCATTCTTACCAATAACACGATGGCAGGGAACCACGATAGGAATGGGATTAGCTCCATTGGCAGCGCCGACGGCTCGAATGGCCTTTGGACGCTGTACCACCTGGGCGATTTCAGAATAGCTGCGCGTCTCCCCATAAGGAATGCGCGTCAGGGCCTGCCAGACGGAGACTTGAAATGCTGTTCCGCGAAAATCTAGCGGGAAGGTGAAGGTTGTTCGTTGTCCCTGCAGGTATTCGAGAACTTGTTTCTCATAGACAGCCAAAGCCTCGGGGTCTTCTATCAAGTGAGCATGAGGGATGTGCAGATTAACCCAGTGCGCGAGCGTGTCGAACGACCCATTGGGGAGGGTGAGGCAACACAGCCCCTTATTTGTAGCCGCGAGATGCAGTTTCCAGTTGTGATATTCGACAGCACTCCAATAAACTTCTTGCAGTGTATTTGTATTCGAGATCATTCTTGTTTTCCTCCATTTGCAATATTTTCGCTGAAGTTTCTCAATATCTCTCTCGTTTTCCTTGTGCATTCGCAAGACTTGTCCACAGGTGTATAGTTGCATAACTGCGCCAGGGACGCCAGGATTCAGCATAAGCCGTGATGCTTTGAGGGTCAGTAACGCGTCCATACCTGGAGAGGGCAGAACGCAGTCCCAGGTCAGTAGCCGGAAACGCATCGGGATCACCGAGTGCTCGCATCGCGATGTATGCAACCGTCCAGGGTCCTATTCCTGGTAAAGCCAATAGCTGTTTCATCGTCTGCTCCCTGTCCGCGCTGCGATCCAGCACAAGATCACCACTGACGATGTTTTGAGCAATTAAACGAATCGTATCGATGCGTCGTTGCGTTATACCCAATCCCTGCAGGTCTGCCTGTGACACAGCTTCCGGTATGGGGAACAGGTGGGTGAGTCTGCCACCGGGCGTTGATAGTGGTTCTCCAAGGGCCTTTACCAGTCGTCCAGCAAGTGTCCTTGCGCCCGCCACAGAGACTTGCTGGCCCAGGATAGCGCGCACAGCTAGTTCAAAACCGTTGATCGCTCCTGGTATGCGTAATCCAGGGCGTATAGATAGGAGTGGTGCGAGCAGAGGATCGGCAGTCAGCACATCGGCAATGGCAGCTGGGTCAGCATCCAGGTCGAAGAGTTGCCGGCAGCGCTGCACCAGCAGGTTGAGATCTCGCAGATCATCCAGTTGCAAGCGTAGCAGCAGGTGATTTTTCTCTGCCACCGGCTCAATCTCGATGACGCCCCTGGTATGCGGGAGTACAATCGTCCGACGGTAGCGTCCGTTGCTAACTTCCTCAACACCTGGCAGCGCTCGTTGTCCCAAAAACGCGAGTAGTGATGCGGCATCATACGGTGGCCGATAGGGTAATCGGAGCGTAAGATGACCGTTGCCAGCAGCTACAGACGGTTCACGACGGCGAAATGCAGAAGGGGTGCAGCCGAAAGCTGCCTGCATAGTGTCATTGAACTGCCTAACGCTGGTAAATCCAGCGGCAAAGGCGATAGTCGTCAGAGATAAAACCGTTTGATCGATGAGCAGCCGAGCCGTCTGTGCGCGGCGACTGCGAGCCAGCTCAAGCGGCCCGACCCCGACTTCAGCTACGAGTTCGCGGTGCAGATGACGTTCGCTGACGGCAAGTCGGCGAGCAAGCCCACTGACTCCCTCGGTATCAACGATGCCATCGGCGATCAGGCGCAGCGCACGAGCTACGAGGTCGGCGCGTATGTTCCAGTCTGGCGAACCTGGGCTGGCTTCTGGGTGACAACGGCGACACGCTCGAAACCCGGCGGCCTCGGCTGCAGCAGCACACGAGTAGAAACGCACATGATGCGCTTGCGGCGTCTGCGCGGGGCAAATGGGCCGACAGTAGATACCCGTTGATGTAACCGCGGCAAAGAACCGTCCATCAAAGCGCGCATCGCGGCTGCAAAGAGCGCGATAGCAAACATCGAAATCGTTGTAAATGCTGGTTGTATTCATACCTCAATGATACGCGAAAGCATAGCGTGTTGCTAGCGGTTTTCGGACATTACCATGTGACCAGGATGTTCTTTTCTTCCATTCTGACAAGGAAAATGGCTGGTATAGATTGGCCTTCATTGCAGCGTAATGGTTGGTGTAAATTGTATCCGTTCACCGTATGATATGATAGTCGGCAATTTTCTGCTTTTAAGAAAGGAATTTCTAATGAGCCATAGCCATATAGCGCCATTTCGTCTTGAACGCTGGTTCGCTGAGTTTGAATTTGTGCCTGGCATGCGTAATCTGGCCGCCAGCGGCCCTTTCCCCGTGACGACGCGGGAACTCCTCGAGTTGGAAGGTGCGGAAACCACTGAAAGCTACCTTAACCTGGACCTTGATTACATTGAGAATCCTGGCAGTGAAAGTCTTCGACAGGCGGTTGCCTCCCTCTATACGACACTTGCAGCCAACGACGTGCGTATCATGTCAGGAGCAAGTGAAGCGCTTTTTCTGCTGATCTGGTCAACGGCAGAGCCGGGCCAGAACATTGTCATAGAAGATCCCTGCTATGACAATGTTCCGGGCGTCGCACAATCGCTGGGGGTCGAAGTACGTAGGCTGCCGCTACGCCAGCAGAATGGTTGGAAACCTGATCTTGAGCACCTGGCCCGACTCATTGATGCAAAGACACGCATCGTTTATCTCGTCCATCCACATAATCCAACAGGTTCCCTTATGAATAAAGAGGAGATTTTGGCAATTGCAGCAATGGCCGAGCGGGTGGGTGCTCTCCTCGTCAATGACGAAGTCTTTCGCATGATCTCATTGGATGGTGAGACAATTCCCTCCGTGGCAGACATTGTAGAGCATGCCGTATCCATTGGGGATATGACCAAACCGTGGGGATTGGGCGGTCTACGCGTAGGTTGGATTGCCAGCCAGCAACATGAGCTACTCAAGCGCTTGAGTAATGCGCGTGATTATTCCACGATGTGTTGCAGCGCTCCCGGCGCGTTTCTGGCTGAGCTAACGTTACATCATTCTGCAGAGATTCTGGCCCCGCGCTTCGCAGCCGCGCGTACCAATCGCGACAAACTGGCAGAGGTAATTGCGAGTTCACAAGGGACACTATCCTGGCAGCGCCCAGAAGCCGGCTACACCGCGTTTGTGCAACTGCCTTCACATGTTTCTTCTACAGCCTTTTGCCGCCACCTGGCGCAAGAGAGACAGTTCCTCCTGCTGCCAGGAGAGGTTTTCGGGGGAGCATATGAGCAGTTTGTTCGTATCGGTTATGGATGTTCTATACAAAGATTCACAGAAGGCCTGACAGCTTTGTTCGATGAACTACAATCGCTATCAACAGTAAGAGCATGATCACAAGACATTCTGAATTTCTCAATGGGATCAAGGCTGAACTGCCCATTTTGATGGGAGTGGTGCCTTTTGGACTGATTTATGGAGTAGCGGCACGGAGCGCTGGCATTCCTCCCCTGGCGGGTCAGTCGATGTCGTTCATCGTGTTTGCCGGTTCAGCACAGTTTGTAACCGCGCAGTTGATTGGTGCGGGTGTGCCAGCAGGGATTATTATCCTTACGGGGTTCATTGTCAATTTGCGCCACGCCCTGTATAGCGCGTCCCTCGCGCCATACCTCAAGCGGCTCAACACACGCTGGCGGATGCTTCTGGCTTACTTATTAACCGATGAAGCCTATGCAGTTGCCATCACACATTATCAAAAACCAGGCGATATATCCAGGAAACATTGGTATTTTCTTGGAGCTGGCCTTGCATTATGGAGCACCTGGCAGGCGAGTACAGCCGTTGGTATCGTACTTGGCGCCCAGGTTCCCGCGAGCTGGTCACTGGATTTTGCGCTCCCACTGACGTTTATCGCCCTGGTTGTCCCGAATCTCAAAGATCGGGCGGGTACAGCAGCAGCCGCAACAGCGGGGATTATAGCGATTCTTGCAGCTAGCTTACCCTACAAGTTGGGCCTGATCGTTGCTACGTTCGTAGGCATTAGCATTGGTATATTCCTGGAGTCGAGGCATAACAAACGCACAAGGATTCATAAGAAAGAAGATGACGCCGGTCAAATACATTCCATTGTCGAGCCGTCAGGGGATACCACGATAGAACATGCAGAAAAGGAGGGGGGATGATGACACCGCTCGCGCTCTGGCTGACGCTCATATGCATTGGACTGTTGACCTTTGCTATTCGCCTTTCGTTTATCACGCTTTTTGGAAGGCGGGAAATACCGCCATTTCTCCAGAGCACGTTACGTTTCGTGCCTGTTGCCGTTCTCTCAGCTATCATTTTTCCAGCATTGTTCCTATACGGGAACAAGTTTGATCTGTCTGTGGGTAACACCAGGTTGTTAGCGGGGATACTTGCGGCAATTGTTGCCTGGCGAACTAAAAACGTGCTTTTGACCATCGTTGTGGGTATGGTCGGATTGTGGCTGCTTCAGGTGTTTGTGAAATAAAAAGGGTGAGCAAATGAGGAGATCGATATGGAACGGCACGTCATGTGGGTTCCCTGGGAAGAACCAGGGTTAGAACACCTGCGCTTGATACACAACAACGAAAACATTATTGCAGATAGTATGATACTTGGAGTGTATCAGCAGGTGCCATTTCGGGTACAGTATGAAATACGTTGCGATAGTAGCTGGAGGCTCCGTAGTGTGCAGCTGAGTTTGTTGAGTCACTCACCACAGGCAATTCATCTTTCCACTGATGGAAAAGGGACCTGGACGAATGAGACAGGTGAGGTAATATCAACCCTGAGCAGGTGCCTGGATGTAGATATTTCAGCAACGCCGTTCACCAATACTCTGCCGATAAGACGGCTGGCTCTCCGGCCAGGTATGTCTTCGACACTCAACATGATCTACATTGCGGTTCCACAGTTGCAAATCGCAGTTGTTGAGCAGCGCTACACTTGCCTGGAGGTAACGCATCACGGTGGTCACTACCGTTATGAGAGCCTCAACAATGGTGTCAGTTGGTATACAGCTGAACTGCCTGTCGATGGCGATGGGCTTGTAATAGATTATCCCGGGCTCTTTAAAAGAGTTGGAACGTGGTGAGAGCAGTCATGCCTTCGATCCTACATCTTGATGATACCGAAATGGATTTTCAAAAGTAAGATACGTTTTACCGACTCGTTAACACGATCCATGGTCAATTTACCCTGATGTATAGCATGTTTGAAAGCGGTGACGACGCTGGCGACGAGATCGGGGCTATAAGGACCTTCGATTATATCATTGCCGGCAATAATGGAGAGGACCGCTGCCTGGCTGATGGACCAGCGCTGGCTGATGCCACCCATATAGAGGCCGTCAGTGATAACGACACCATCGTATCCGAGTTGTTTGCGCAAAACACCGGTAATGGCTTTGGGTGATAGTTCCGCAGGCAGAGTCGGGTCAATTGCAGGCATAAGCACATCTGTAGACATGATCATGGCAGGGTGATCACTTTGAATCATGAGCCTGTAGGGAGCGAGGTCAATTTTTTTTAACTGCGTCATGCTACGGTTGACGGTGGGTAATCCCGCGTGAGGATCTGAACTAATGGCGCCTAGCCCTGGAAAATGTTTGAGACAGCCAGCAACGCGGTTATTTTGCAAGCCACTGAGAAAAGCTCCCGCATATGTAGCAACGGTCTTAGGGTCCCGTCCAAACATACGCGATTCTAAAATTGCCGGGTCAACGGTATGCACGTCAACAACGGGGGCAAGATCAGTGTTTATGCCCAGCTCAAGCATCCACTTCGCGGACTGTGATCCTTGCGCGAGTGCCTCAGAAGGTTTACCGCTGGCAGCCATATCCTCAGCTGATGGTAAATAGCCATGAAAGCGGTACAGTCGATTGACCAGGCCACCCTCCTGGTCAGTAGCAATAATCAAAGGAATTTTTGCGTCGTGCATTGTCTGCCGAGAGAGGGCATTAACCTGGCTCGCCACATCATAGGGAGGATCAAAATTGTGGTTGCTCTCCTGGTACATATAACCGCCAACAAACTGCCGGGAGATCATATACTGCAGCCCATTCTGATAACTATTCCCAATATATTCCACGACGATGAGCTGCCCGAGTTTCTGGTCAAGTGACATACCTGCCATGATACTTTGGACCTTTTCAAATTGAGCACGCGTTAAGGCTTCTGTGGGGATGCCCTGAATATCGGCCTTGGCCAGCGCAGGGATCAATGTTGCGGTAGGTCTCGCATTAGTAGGAGTGGGAGTAGGAGAATCGGGGAGACCAGATAATAAATCAGAACAACCTGAAAGAAATATGACCATGCAACAGAGAACAATGAGTAAGCAGACATCTAATTGTACTTGATACCGCCGTGTCAGACATTGAGGCTGCATAGTAAAGGCTCCATTGAAAAGGTCCAATGATGTATAGACAAATGTTTCAAATGATTTTTGTTTCAAAAGAAAAACGTTGGAAAAGCTCTGTCAGTAACTGTCCTTCCGTTGTATGTGACATATTAACCGCTTTCCTTTTCCTTCTGGGCTACTATTTATAGCCACCATCATATGGTACTATTATTGATAGGCTAACGCGAAACACTATGTATAATACAAAAGTAACTCCAACGGCTTTCCCCGGTAGAACGGGCATCTACATGCAGAGACAATAGATATCACTTGCGCAATGTGGATTTTGAAGGGCAGAAGAAAATATGGGTATGCAGGATATAGATAGCCAGGTTTTTTTCCCTCGTCGTCCAGGAGCGAGAATGAATCGCACCTCCCTTGTGGTCACCCTTTGCGCTATCCTGGGCCTTCTGGGTTCATTGACACTGAGCACGATGAAGCCATTGACCGTCCCTCAATCAAATGAGAGCACCATTCCCGTGGAAGCAACGGGCTTGGCGACGTCGCCATTCGTGACACCTACGAACAGGCTAACCCCGGCAACGCCGGAGTCTTCACCAAACAATATGCAATCTCCCATACAGCCGTTTCCGACCTTAATGTGGCAACAGATAGCGGCGCTCCAGTCGCAAAACCGCTTCCTCTATACCGGCAATCGTTACCTCCCAGAGGTTGCGCTGACCTTTGATGATGGCCCAAACCCTTACTATACACCGCAGATACTGGCAATTCTCCAGCATTACAGGGTGAAGGCCACATTTTTCTGCATTGGCCAGCAGGTTGCTCGCTACCCGAACCTCGTACGACAAGAGTACAGCGATGGCAACCTGGTGGGCAATCACAGCTGGTCGCATCCCAACCTGGCCCTACTTTCTGACAATGATATAGAGACACAGATTAATCTTACTTCCAATGCTATTCAACAGGCTACCGGAGTTCGACCAACATTTTTCCGCCCACCCTACGGTGTTGTCAATACCAAAGTGCTGGCGCAAGCGAACCTGCTTGGGCTCACCACCATCATCTGGAGTGATGAAGCGCGTGATTGGGCGACGCCGGGCACAAGCGTTATTGTCAGCCGTATTCTCAGATTGGCCGGTGATGGCGCCATTATTCTCATGCACGATGGTGGCGGAGACCGCTCACAGACCGTAGCGGCTTTACCATCCATCATTACTTCGCTCAGAGCGAGTGGGTTCCAATTGGTGACGTTACGACAAATGTTGAATGATGTACCAGAACGCCCCGCTTCCACCCAGGCGCCTATTTCTGCATCGACACCAACTCCACCGCCTGTTCCATCGCCAGATAGTGGCTCTGGTCTTTCACCAGTGGTGAGTTCAACGCCATAGAACGTTCTGGCACCTGCCATCAACCGCCAGGCGTGAGAGATATTGCAACGTCTCTATGTAAGGCTTTTTTTCAGCAGAATTTGCTAGTTACCCTCTTGTTACTATCGCACTGGCAGGCCATAAGCACGCATCATGAGCAAAATTCCTCTATCACTTTGAGGAGAATCTCTGCACAGCGCTCAACCTGATCCAGATCAGCCCATTCTACTACGGCATGCGCACCTGCTCCACCAGGCCCAAAAACGACGGTGGGGATACCCGCGGCAGCGAGAAGCGCCGAATCCATCCAGGCAGTTGAGCTAATTATTTCTGGCTCGCGGCCAAGTATTGTGTCCGCGTGGTTACGCACAAGCTGTACAATACATTCACCTTGATGCACCGCAAATGGTTCGCGTACAAGCGTCGTTCTCGAAGTCGCATGAAAAGAAGGATCAGCCGAGGTAATGCGTTCAAAAATACGCTGCATCTCTTCCTCAACACTCTCCCGCGTTTCCCCAGGGATGGTGCGCCGTTCGATACGTAATTTGCAGTGGTCTGGATAGGTCGAGAGTTCCTTTCCTCCATCTATCAGCGAGGCGTGCACTGAACCGCTTTTCAGGAGAGGATGTGATGGAGAGGCGCGTAACGTCCGGTCGAGTTCCTCTAACCCGTTGAGCACTTTTCCCATCTTTACGATGGCGTCAACGCCGAGATCAGGGCGCGAACCGTGAGCAGCTACACCAAACGTCTCAACCTCCAACCAGGCAAAGCCTTTATGTGCGACACAGACATCCAAATCAGTCGGTTCGGTGACAATCGCGGCATCGGCGCGATATTGTCTCACAATTGAGCTAGTGCCAATGCTGGCGAACTCCTCGTCCGCAACAGCAGTAAGGATCACATCTCCTCGCAAGTTCAATTTCTTAGCCTGCGCAGCAGCGACCATAATAGAAGCCAGCCCGCCCTTCATGTCGTAGGCTCCCCGGCCATAGAGGCGGTTTCCTTCGATGACGGGTTCATGAGGTCGCTCCATCAATGCTACCCCAACGGTATCCATATGCGCATTGAGGAGGAGTGAACGTCCACTGCCTGATCCTCGCACGATGCCAATGACATTGGGCCGTCCAGGCCTAGGCTCATCCAGTTTGACCTCTAAACCTGCTCGGGCAAGCCAGGCAGCCACATAGCGCGCTATTTCGCCCTCTCCAGGGCCATCCGCTACGAGATCGGGATTGATGGAATTGATTGCGACGAGTTGTCGCAAGAGTTCGGTAGTCTCACGCATACACATCCTTTCATCATAAGCGTGCACCTTTTGTGAGAACATTGTTACAAGGCAAGAACCTTCCTGCCTTGCTAAATGTCTGCTGTATATTCATATAATAATTTATCCTGATGTTATTTACCATACAAGCATGTTGAAAGGACGCTTAAGATGGAAGAGAAAGTCTATCGCACGGAACTGACACCAGTAAGTTTTTTGGAACGTAGTGCTTCCGTATTTCCAGATAAAACAGCTATCGTACACGGAGAGCGGCGTTACACCTACCGAGAGTTTGCTGAACGCGTGTACCGATTAGCCTCACACCTGCGCAGCATTGGTATGCAAAAGCACGATAGAGTGGCTTTCCTATGCCCAAATACTCCCGCGTTGCTCGAAGCTCACTATGCTGTACCTGCCGCTGGCGGAATCCTCGTCGCAGTGAATACACGTTTGAACTCGAACGAGATCGCCTTCATCCTGAAACACTCAGGGTCGAAGATCTTCTTCGTCGATGCTGAACTCTACCCACTGGTCGAGCCAATCGATCTTGAAGGCATACAGTTGGTACGTATCGAGGACACTGGGGCAGCCGACGATCCCTACGAGGTGTTCCTGGCAGGCGGATCACCGCACCAGGTAGAGAGCTGGCTTAAAGATGAAGAAGAGACGGTTTCGATTAACTACACCTCTGGTACAACTGGTAATCCTAAAGGGGTTATGTACAGCTACCGCGGGGCCTATCTCAACGCGCTTGCTGAAATTATCTCGACAGGAATGAGCAATACGAGCGTCTATTTATGGACACTCCCGATGTTTCACTGCAACGGCTGGTGCTTCACATGGGGTGTAACTGCTGTGGGTGGCACGCATGTCTGTTTGCGCAGAGTTGATCCCGCACAAATATGGGAGCTTTTTGAAAGTGAGGGTGTCACGCACTTTAATGGCCCGCCTACCATACAGATTTTCCTCGTGAATCACCCAACGGCTCATCGCCTGGATCGCCAGATTACGGTCACTGTTGCAGGAGCACCACCGTCCCCCACCCTCCTTGGACAGATGAAAGCGCTAAACTTCCGCCCAATTCATGTCTATGGTCTGACAGAAACCTATGGACCGTACACCATCTGCGAATGGCACGCCGAGTGGGACTACCTTCCCCAGGCCGAACAAGCGCGCCTCCTTGCCCGGCAGGGTCAGGGCAACGTAACCGCTGATCGCGTGCGCGTCGTCGACACAGAAATGAATGATGTATCCAAGGACAGCCAAACGATGGGCGAGGTCGTCATGCATGGGAACGACGTTGCGAAAGGCTACTACAATAACCCGGAAGCAACCGCCAAATCGTTTGAGGGTGGATGGTTCCACTCGGGCGATATAGGAGTCTGGCATCCCGACGGATACATTGAACTGCGTGACCGGGCAAAGGACGTGATCATCTCGGGTGGAGAAAATATCTCGACCATTGAGGTCGAGCAGATAGTTGTACAGCACCCTGCTGTTATGGAGTGCGCAGTAGTAGCTATCCCCGATGAGCAATGGGGCGAGCGCCCCAAGGCATTCGTTTCCTTAAAGCCAGGGCAAAGTGCAACGGAGGAAGAGATCATTGAATTCTGTCGCGAACGCCTAGCGCACTTCAAATGTCCCGCCAGCGTTCAGTTTGGCGAATTACCAAAGACATCTACTGGTAAAGTGCAGAAGTATGTCTTACGTGATATGGAGTGGGCTGGGAAAGCAAAACGTATCAATTGACGTTGTTAAATATAGTTAAGTGGTCAGTCAACCGCCGTAGCAGAGCTGCTCACACGGCAGAGGGAGAGTCCATAGCAGGAGTAGGTACTCTCCCTCTGCCGATTTTGTTTTACCTACCGTCCCTGTGCTAGAAGGTCCCTGGCCTCCAGCCACGAGGATGAATGGCGCGCTGCCTGCAGGCAGAGACTCCCCTCCTCCACCCGCATTTCCATTGGAACTTATTCGAGATTGGCAGCGTCATCAACTATGAGATGGAAATATACCATCACTTCCTTGCTTACTTGTTCACGTGTTTGTTTCAATGAGGAGTGGGACAATGCTATACATCATAAAAAATCACAAATGGGCAACTTTTTTCATGGTCAGCCTGGTAATCCTGGCTGTACTTGTAGCAGGCTGCGGAGCCGGAACAACCACATCTACGGCTGGTAGTAACGCTCCTATGACTGTCCATTCCAATGCAAATGCAAACCTGCAAAAATCTACAGCTCCTGGTGGACCGCAGCAGTACCTGATCAAATCACTCAATATTACGATGGAGGTAAAGGATACTCAGCGAGTCGCTAACGATCTACAGTCGTGGATGAGCACGACCGACCCGCTCTCGACAGCAGAGAATATCAATTATGAGCAGGTAGGCGATAACCTCTACAACATTTCCATGACTTTCTCCGTCCAGGCAGCGCTCTATCCACGCATCGAGAGCTACCTCAACACTTACCCTACGCTCCATAACGGGCGGCTCATCAGCACGACCAAATCTACACAGGATGTGTCTGGTGACTACGTGGACACACAATCACGGCTGAAGAATCTTCGCGGGGAACAGGAGCGGCTGCTAACACTGCTCAGTCATGCTTCAGTGCTGGGTGATATTCTGGCAATTGATCAGCGTCTCACCGATGTCGAGGGGCAAATAGAGCAGATCGAAGCCCATCTCAACCAGCTCAATGGCCAGGTATCGTTCTACACCATCGCTATTAACTTGCAGCCTGGTCAGGCAGTCCTTTCTCCACCCCCAGCGCCATGGAGTCCCGCCAAAATTTGGCAGGATGCCTTAGGTGCGGCAGTTGCGTTTGCCCAGGTATTGGCAACCACATTGATCTGGCTGGCGGTGTTCAGTGTGTATGTCATCCCGCTGGTCCTGATTGTGTGGTTCGTGTTACGTTGGAGACGATTACACACAGAGCGACCAATTCCGGCTTCTAATGTTGCTCTCCCAAAATCCGTGGATAGCGTGTGATTGCAACCTTTAGAGGGAGAGCCTTTTGCGCAATCAACACGACAAGAATGAAACGTAGAGGGTTCGCGTCAAACGCATTGTACATCTTCGAAGCTTCGCTTCACGAGGTGCTGAAATCATCCTCAGTATGGAGAACAGCAGAGAAGTACGGAAAATGCCCAGGAGCGTGCCACCTCAAGAGGCCTGCCATACCCGAACTGTTCCATCGAGGCTTGCGGAAGCAATATACTGCCCATCCGGAGACCAGGCCACGGCATTGACCCCAAGCGTATGACTGCGATAGGTGTAGATAGTCGCCCCACTCGTCACATCCCAGATCTGGACGGTCTTCTCAAGGCCTGCTGAAGCCGAGGCGAGGCGTGTACCATCCGGGGACCACGCCACGGTTGCCACTTGACTCAGATGTCCTGTATAGGTGACGAGGGTCGTTCCCATGGCTGGTTTGTGCGAATGCGTCAACAACGCGAGCCCGCCCCCTGTTCCGGCAAGAACGAGTGCGCCGAACAGCAGCGCGCGTCGTGAGATGCCGCGTTTCCCGCGTTTGTTGTGTTTTGGCAGCTGAAGTTTGCTTTCTGCCAGGGTGAGGGAAGCATGGAAGGAAGCTTGTCCGGGCGTCTGCGTCCCAGCAGATACCAAGGCAGTGGGGTGCGGGAACACGGTCCCGGTCGCCGGCAGGAAGCCCTGGCAGGCCTGTTCAAAGGCGGTCGCCAACTCCTGCACACTCGCAAAACGACGGTGAGGGTCCTTCTCCAGCGCTTTGAGCACAACAGCTTCAATGGCGGGCGGTATGTTTGGGACCTGCTCACGCAAGGGAGGCAGTGCAGCATGGAGGTGCTGCGTTGCGATCTCTGCTGCTGTACCATGGAAGGGAGGAGAGCCGCAGAGCCATTCGTAGAGGACCACCCCCATTGCGTACTGGTCGCTGGCCGGACGTGGCTTGCCCTGGATTTGCTCCGGTGCCATATAGGAGACCGTGCCGATGATCTCTTGCGTGTTCAGCGAACGAGAACTGTGAGCCACTACAGCGATGCCAAAGTCGCTGAGCAGGATGTCGTCGTGCCGGCCCAGTAGCATGTTCTCAGGCTTGATATCCCGGTGAACCAACTTTCCATCATGCGCGTACTGGAGCGCGCAGGCAGCCTGCTTGAGGTAGGTGAGGATGATGTCAAGCGGCAGGCGCGTTCCCTTCGGATGGCGTCCTCGCAAGGTGCCGTTAGGCGCATAACTCATGACGAGAAAAGGGATATCCTGCGCTTGATCAAAATCTAGGATGCGTATGATATGGGGATGCTCTAAGCGGGCAATGATGCGCGCCTCTGCCAGAAATTTCTCCACTTCGACATCTGCCAGGTGAGTAGAGAGCAGTTTGATGGCAGCCTGCGTTCCCAGTCGCAGGTGCTCGCCGAGATAGACCTGGGCGAATCCCCCTCGCCCCAGCAAATGCAACAGGCGATAGTTCCCCAGGCGTTGACCAATAAAGTCGGCCATGACCGAACCTGTCTTTCAGGAGCAAGGCGCTTCTTGTATTTTTTGGTAGTCCATATAGGCACCACGGATCGATGATGTAATTTACTCCTTATTTAATGATAACGAAAATATTCCGCCCAGGATACAAGATGGGACTGTAGGCACATGGGAAAATCAAGAGTCTGAGAGATACCATGCTGCTCCTCTTCAACAAGGTAGTATTTCTCCCCTATCGTTGCGAAATCTCCACTTTGTTTCATCGTCAGCAGCACGGTATGTTATACTAAATTCAAGATTTTCAGCAACCCCACCATCATTTCATTCCATAGGAGGGCTTCTATCCATCATGGCAAATCAAACTGGGCAGTTCGATGCAATTATCATTGGCGCTGGACATAATGGGCTTGTCGCTGCAGGCTACCTGGCTCGTGCAGGAAAAAAAGTGGTCGTCGTGGAGAAAAGAGACCGTGTGGGCGGCGCCTGTACGCTCGAAGAACCGTTTCCTGGCTTCACGATGTCGCCCTGCGCGTATGTTGTGAGCCTGCTGCGCCCAGAAATTATCCGCGATCTTGAGCTTCACCGCTACGGTTTTGATGCCTACGTCAAAGATCCACAGATGTTTGTACCCTACCCAGATAACAATTACCTCTTTTTTCGTGCCAGCAAGGAAAAAACCGTCGAGAACATTCGCCGCCTCTCACCGCATGACGCCGAGGCATATCCCAATTTCCTCCGCTTTTTCGATCGTGCCTCGGAGATTCTCAACCCTATTTTGCTCGAAGAGCCGCCCTCGGTGGCCGACCTTGCCGCTCGTTTCCGGGGTGAAGACGAAGAGATCTATCGCTATCTCATGTTCGGCAACCTTTACGATATGCTCGCAGATTATTTTGAGTCTGACTATTTGCGTGCAGCGTTTGCAGGACAAGGCGTCATCGGTTCGTTCATCGGCCCTAAAACGCCTGGTTCAATTTACGTTATGTTCCACCATATGTTTGGCGAGGTCAATGGTGAACACGGGATGTGGGGGTACGTACGTGGTGGCATGGGACGTATCAGTTTTGCCCTGGCGGCTTCTGCAGAGGCCCATGGGGCAGTTATCCGCATCAACGCACCTGTCGAGAAAATACTGATCCATAACGGGCGCGCCGAAGGTGTGCGCCTGGAGAACGGCGAAGAGTTACGGGCAAAGGCTGTTCTTTCCAACGCGGAAGCAAAGCGCACGTTCCTGCAATTCTGTGTGGATGCAGAACTTGATAAAGGCTTCCTCAAGCGCATCTCTCATTTCAAGACAGATAGCGCAGTGATCAAACTGAATATTGCCCTGAAGGAACTGCCAAGTTTCAAATGTCTTCCGGGCACAGCACCTGGACTACAGCACGCAGGTTCTTGTGATATCAGCCCGACAACTGATTGGGTGCAGGAAGCCTTCGAAGACGCCGCACGCGGTGAACTCTCGAAAAAGCCTTATATCGAGGCATACATGCAATCTGCTACCGATCCAACTGTGGCCCCGGCCGGCTACCATACGATATCGATGTTCTGCCAATATGCCCCCTATCACCTGAAAGGACGCGAATGGTCTGATGACGTGAAAAATGAGATGGCAGACAACATCATTGCGGCCATGACCGAGTTCGCCCCCAATTTCGCCGATGCTATCTTGCACCGGCAGGTACTCAGCCCCCTGGACATTGAGCAGCGATACGGTATGCCCAACGGGAACATTTTCCACGGTGAGATCACACCAGATCAGCTGTTTTCGCTGCGGCCCACGCATGAGTGCGCCCGTTATCGCACGCCGGTCGAGGGCTTATACCTGTGCGGCTCTGCAGTTCACCCGGGCGGTGGTGTCATGGGAGCACCCGGGCATAATGCAGCCAAAGCGCTGCTCAGTGATTGGCCAAGAAGTAACCAAACACCTCAAATGGCACACGGTTAATTACTGGAATGTTGGGGACGCACAAATTCTGATCTTGCCTCGAATTTAGGGCCCGATATCTTAAGATTTTACAAACTTTTTACAAAATCCTGTAAGTTTTCTGGAACTCATAGGATAAAGTAGGTATTGATGCTGGAAACACGCGATGTGTCAAGTAGCCGCACGGCTCATTGACGCGCTCTTAATATAGCGGGGGCATACCATCTATGAAGTTTACATATGGATCTGCGCTTGGATTGCTTTTCCGGGCAATGCTTCTGCTTGCTCTTCCATTATCTGCATGTACTGCACAAACTCAAACCAGTTTACCTCAGGATGCAGCATCCTCCACACTATTTGATGGATATGGCCTTTATGAAAGTTGTAGTCCAAAGGATGCAGCCATGTGTCTTTCCCATCTAAACGATATGGCCGCGGCAGGGTTCAAATTGGTGATTAATTATGATGAGTTGTATGGGGATGCAAGTTTTCAAAAAGCCTATCTTGATCGCGCACAATCAGTAGGCATGAAAGTGATTGTGGCGCTGAGTAATCCTGCCTTTTATGATGGTACAGATGTAACCTCACAGTTTCCTGCTTTAGCGCAAACATGCGATTGTACCGACAACCATGGTTTTATCCGGTATGTGGTGAACGTAGTCAAAAATCATCCAGCGGTGTGGGGCTATTATATTGGGGATGAAGTAGACCCCAGTGATCATGGCGCGATGAAAAGGGCGCTTGCTGATGTGGTACACCAACTGGATCCCACCCATCCCCGACTCTTTATCGACACTGGAGGGCATACCATAGCTGCATGGCATGGAAACAGTCCTTTTTCTGATACCGCAGAAGTAATAGGCAGTGATTTTTACCCAGTCGGACATGAACATGATTCCTATTATCCCACCATTGATCAGACAGCTGCGGTTGCAGGTGGCATACAAGCATACGCCGATGCACATGGAGAGGATGGTGCGATCGTTTTGCAAGCATTTAGTTATAGTAATTATGATATATCCGGTGCACCCTATCCTACTGCTAGCCAAATGCAGTCGATGCTTTCCCAAACACTGGCACATTCACATCCGAGAATTATCCTCTGGTACAGTTACTATGATACCATGGATTCTGATAACCCTACACAGCACTGGAATGATTTGAAAGCAATTATTGCTCGTAATATGCCATAAAAGGAACCTCTTCTATGTCAACAGAAACAAACAAGGCTCTTGCCCGGCGCTGGATTGAGGAGGTTTGGAACAAGGGCGAACTGTCCCTCATCGACTCGGTCTCACTTTCTGCCTTTACCTACCCTTGAGCATAAATATCGTCGTCTTCAAGCATAGGATGAATATGATATTCGATCTGGTAGTCTTTGAGCAACTGCAATGCCCGCTCAGAAACAGTCTCCAATCGTGTGTCGAGTACCTTGACAATAGGCTCACGTTCGTGTAGGTCAGGGAGGGCAGCTTTCAATTCGTCTAAGTGGCTCAGGTCTTCTTCGTAAAGAAGAATTTCCAGCTCCAGCTGCTTTTCACTAGAGTGTGCCTGGAAGGCGTCCTTACGAGCAGACAGCCACTGCCATAAGGCGTAGGCTTCATTGGGAGCCAGATGGATCTGTGCCTGGTTGTCGGAAATACATATTCCACCGTCGCTGCGGTCTTCATATTTTTTCATGCTATCTCTCGCTTTCTGCTATGGCTTGAACCTGTCCATTTGGAAAGAATACAGAAAAAGCACAAGAAATGCAACAGGAGCAGCATGATTTCTCCGCGTGGTTGTGCCTGGTGCTTCTTTGGCTTCGTTTGCGTTGCTAGAAAACCAAGAATAGTGTGCCCATCTTCAGCGATAAGATGATCACCTTCTTGGTAAGCAATGGAGTCAAGCGTGATGTTGTGAAATGTATGAAAGGATAAAGGCCAGGTATCGCCAAGCAGAGAGTTCCAAAGAGCAAAAACTGCCTGCTCGTCTTTTGCAGGCTGGTACGGCCTGATCGTTATATGGCGCATTAGTGTTTGCTCATTTTTTATTCACGAGGAGTTTGCTTGTACAAGTTAGTATAGCATATAGTGTAAATGTTGGACGACGGTCCGTCGAAAACCTAGGATGAGGAGGACCAATGTCCGTCTACTTATAGATAGGTGGCCCAACACAGCACCTCGCGTGAGAGAGGAGAGCATATGGACTTCGACACAGCTGTGAAATTGAACATCTATGAGACCATTGCACGGACAACACAGGCTCCCACATCAGCCGATGTGGCGGAGGCACTGAGCACGTCTCCTGAAGAAGTCGAAGCCGCCTTGGAGCGACTTCACAAGAAGCGTCTTCTGGTTCCAGAGCCAGGCAACCCGTCACGGATTCGGATGGCCCCACCCTTTTCCGGCGTTGAGACATCCTTTCGCGTGAAAGTGCAAGACAACGTCTATTACGCAAACTGTGCCTGGGATGCCTTGGGGATTGCGGCAGCTCTCCAGGCAGACGCCAGAATTGAAGCATCGGACGGATACAGCAGTGAGCCTATGATGCTGGAAGTGCGGAATGGGCAGCCCGTCCCTCAGTCATGCGTCATCCATTTTGCGGTGCCAGCGGCACATTGGTGGGATGACATCCTTTACACCTGAGCGACCATGCTGCTCTTCCGGTCGGAAGAGACAGTGACTCAATGGTGTGAGGCTCGAGGGCTTCCCAAGCGGCCTAGTATCAATCTCAACCAACTGTGGTATCTCGCGATGACCTGGTATGAGAATCGCTTGACCGTTGAGTCGCGTCGGCCTGGTCCAGACGAGATGGTAGAGATTTTTGCACGGGTTGGTTTGGAAGGGCCATTCTGGGATCCAAAAGCTGATCAGTGGCACTCGGCCACCTAACCTCGACGCGCTCGCGTCTGCGTTCGGCTTCTCGCGCGAAGGGCGCATAGTAATCCCAGAAAGTCTTCTGCATGGAGCATTAAGCCAGGCGTATGTCATGAACTTCGAAAAATTTCTCCAGTTTTGGCATGTACGGTGTACACCAGACCAGATTAACCTTTCAAAAACTCATTCCATACGCCTGCTTGAATCAAGAGAAGAAGCTAGAGAAAAGCTGCGATGCGTCCTACGTCAGGCTGGGCGTGGCAACGAACCACTTGCCGAGCAAGCCTTCGCCTCTCGTCTGGCCGGCGGCAGTATCACCTGAAAAGATGTACAAGAGATGTCCGTTGTACGAGCACTGATTTCCATTGGCCGTCGTTACTGCCGTCAGTTTACCTGGGAGCGAGGTAGCACTGGTCGGTGCGCCTGAGCCGGTTGCCAGCAGCGGTGGCCAGGCTTTCGCGCAGGAGCTAGTGCAGGCGGAAGTGGTAGCTGTGTCGGGTGTAAAGTAATACAGTGTCTTGCCCTGGTCATTGGTCAGGATCGTTTTCGACTGGCCCTTGACGGTTGCAGTCGCCGTTTGGACAAGGGCATTAGAACTGCTGGGAGTTGGGGTCGTTGCGGTAGTCGGCGCCGGGGTACTACTACTCCCGTAGCCACCACTGCTGGAACTGGGTGAACTGCTGCAGGCTGCAACAGCCATCGCTAACAAAAGGATTATGGTAACGGGAAACATGCGTCTGAGGTACATCATGTCGTGTTTTCCTCCTGGTCAGTTACGGTCGGTCTTTGCTGATGTTCTTCTACTGACATATACGGAAAAGTGTTACAGTGACAACTCCCCACAGCTACAGCTGGGGGCTTCTCAGTTCGACCGGACTCCCATCGGAGACCGTCCCTGAA
>VBHI01000031.1 GCA_005881495.1 Chloroflexota bacterium | reverse complement strand
ACCTTAGATGAAGAGATGGAAACTATTCATCTCTATGTCGTAAGGGGAGAGGAGAAGCGGCCTTACACCGCTTTTCCTCTTCTCTGTGCGTTTCTATGTTTAGTTGGCATTGTAGCCGTTACGATCTACTCAGTCCGATACCCTTACTATGAGCATGAACGTCTGACAGTGCCGGCCACGTTTTTACCGCTTAAGGTATTTACCGCCGAAGTGCCTATCATCCCTACAGGGGTAAAAACCTACCCGGCAACGTATGCCAGAGGGACTCTGACTCTTACTAACGGTTCGGTACTTTCCGAGGTGTTGCCTCGTGGAGTAATCTTTAACGGCGTTAATGGGGTTGAAGTGCGAACAACAGAGTCCGTCTTTATTCCGGCTGGCAGCGCATCGGGATATGGAGTAGCGGTTGTTCCGGCTAAAACTATTCAAGCTGGCAAGACTGGCAACATCCAAACTTTAGCGATCAACGCGGTCTACGGAACGGCGCTCTATGTTAGGAACCTGATTCCCTTTAGCGGTGGCAAGGATGCTTACTCTGTGATCGTCCAGCTACCGAAAGATAGGCAAACGGCAATTAACATAGCGCGAGCGTTCGTGGCTTCACAGAAAGCTCAGGTTCCAGCTACTTTAGCCAGTCCGTGTAAAGAAAACCTTTTAGGTGCCAGCAACAAAATGGTTGTTTCCTGGGGCTGCCAGTTCGTCACCTATCATGTCCCCTCATATATGTGCGTGCTTGGAGCCAAATTAGAGGGAAAGGATTTTTTCGTAACGGTTGAGTTTACTCCGCCTCCCCATAAAATTTGGGTAAAATAACGCTTGACTGCCAGAGGTAAAATGGAACCATACGAATGTTGGCCTACCGATTTTTTCCAATGAAAGGCAGCAAAATGCGGAAATTAAAGCCCTACGTCGCGAAGGACGATTTTGAACTTCCCAAACAAATAGATAAGAAGCGCTACACTGCTGTCTTAATCCGGCAATCCGACCACAAAGCCGACACCGACCACATCTTCTCAAGAGAAGGCCAGTTAAAGCTAGTACCATATGCCATGCGGCTGCGAGAAGATACAACTGCCGAATGGGTGCGCGTCTACGATGAAGGGGCTGGAGTCTCGGGCCAGAAACGCATCGACCAGAGGAAAGAGTTAAGCCGTCTCTATGCCGATATAAAAGCAGGGCTGATCGGCTCCCTAGTCATTATGCACGAAGACCGTTTGTTTCGTGACGAGTACCATACCAACGACACCACCTTTATTAAGCTCCTTGCCGAGTATGATGTCCTATTATTTGTCCGTACCGACCATCGTAAGTACGATTGCACTAAGAGCAGTGACCGCAATACCCTCATTGAGAAAATGATTGCCAGTAGGAATTACTTGGACGATCACGTACTGACGCGTATGAACGGCAGCCAGGAAGCCAAAGCACTGGAAGGATTGTTTGTCGGTACTAATCTGGGAATGGGTTTTGTTACCAAAGGCAAAAAGAAAGAGCAAGTTATACTGATATATGAGCCTTGGGCGGAAGTCTTGAGATGGATGTTTGACCGATTCAAAAAACTGGATGATGTCTACAAGCTGGGCCACGAGATAGAAGTGATGCCCTATCTATTCCCTGATCCTTCAGTCGATGACTTTTTAACTTACACCTTCAAAATCCACATGACCAAGGTGCCGGGAGGGTTCAAGCCTTCCTGTATCGAAACGATCAAGTACATGCTCTCCAACCTCAGCTACGCCGGAGCGGTAATCTATAAAGGCGCTATCATCACTTGGGATAGCAAGAGGGCGATTATCGACAAAGAGTTGGCACTATGGGCTTACCACAAGATCACTGGAAGAGACATAGAAGGTAACTTGCTGGACAGTGTGGAGCGTCGCAGTTTGAGAGAAGACAGCGCTCAAGCTGTTCTTAAATATATCTTGCGTGACCCGGCTGGCCCTTTGTATGTTACCCGACCAGAGCAACCAGAATACGTGCGTCAGACGCTTATAAAAGACCGTGACCCACAAGGAAAACTACTGAGAGACATTACGTTCGCTATCCGCGCTCACCTGATTGACGATATCTTCTTGGAACGTATCAAGGCTCTGGCGATTGCCGATCAGCACATAGCACAGACTATCGAGGCTGGTATTCTCAGTCTGGAAGAAAAGCACGTCGAAGAAGCCGTTTCTATTGACGACCAACTTGTACAAGTCAGACTGGAGATAAAGAAGACATTGGCCTTTCTCCATGATAAGATTTTGACGCTGACGCCAAAAGAAAAGGGTGATTATAACAAGTCGTTGGCTGGTTTGCGTGACCAGGAACAGCAACTATTAGAAGCTCAGGAACAAGCCACGCAGACCGACCTCAAGAAAGATTTTCAAGAGTTAGAGGATTTATTAGCGGACATCCCCGGACAACTTGATGGCTGCACGATGGTACGCAAGCAGAAATTAGCCAAGCTCATTACTGAGAGTGTCACCATTGAAGAGGTCAGTGTCCACTGGCTACGATTAACAGTATTGTGGCGTGGGCCGCTGGCTAATAGACCCGATGTTTGTCTGATCTGGCGGCAACGCGGCAAACGGAGCGAAGACTGGACAACTGAAGAAGACGAATATATTAAAGCGAGTTATCCCGATGGGGATAAACTGATGATGCTGGAAGCCTTACCTTCACGTAGTTGGAACATGATTTATCAACGAGCGCTCGCGTTAGGCGTCCGCCGTCTCGTCAATACACTGAATACCATACCGCAGAATGTCACCATAGAAGATTTGAATGTCATACCCGATAGGGAAATGGCTATGGAGTTAATAGCTGAAGCGGCTAAACGCGGCAATCGTTCTTACGGTATCTGGCTCTATTCGGCTGGACTGGCCGATTTTGCGCAGGAGGTCGGGCAGCGGAATATTAATTATAGCAATTGGCCCAGCCCATCTTTGAGAGATTCCAATGCAAATCATCCTCGTGCAGATCAAGCCAGTATTTCCCGGTGATGCTGTGGCCGATGGGATAACTGGCATGGGTATGCAAGACCATTTTGGGATAGCCTACCGTACCGGAGGTGAAATAAACCAGGCAGGGATCATCGCTGCGTGTTTTGGGGCCGTTATATTCGGGGGATGCCTCGTTGACGATCTGGTGGTAGTTCGTCCAGCCCTCGCGTTTCGCGAGACCAGCATCGGGTTCAACTAAGATCGTGTACGTAATCGTCGGGCAATGCTTGCGCACTTCGTCGAATTTGGGCGCGCCTTCACTGTCAGTAATAAAGCCCGATGCTTCCGCCACCTCAGCGCGGAACTGGATATCTTTTGAGGTCAACAGGGTTGTGCAGGGAATGGGAATAGCTCCCAGTTTCATTAACCCAAGAACAGTCTCCCACCATTCCGGGAAGCGCGGCAGCATAACAAGGATGCGGTCGCCCTTTTTGATGCCGAGGGTGGCAAAGGCGTTGGCGGCGCGGCTGGAGCGCTCGGCAAAATACGCATAGGTAAGCTGTTTCTCTTCGCCATGCTGTCCAACCCAGAACATCGCCAGCTTGTGCGGGTCGGCGGCCCATTTGCCCATTACGTCTGTAGCGAAGTTGAAATATTGGGGGACTTCCAGGTGAAAACTGCGGCGTTCAGCCTCATAATTCGTCATATGCGGGGTTTTGGAGGTGGTCATATAGTAGAGAAGCTCCTTCCACGGTGGGATGCAAAAAGATACATAACGTCGTTGTTTGGGTGCCACTTCTTTGTATCATACCACGTCAGGTACAGTTTGTAAGGAGCTACCTCAGAGGCGGTGCTGATAAACTTATTCCAGGTCGAAATAATGCGAGTTCTAGACGTTGGGGGATACTTGATGCAAGTTCAAGCTACTGAGGCTTGACGGGTAAAAAACAGTAGCATATACTCTTCATAGTGACAAGCTACAGCAGCTTAGTTGACATAAGGAGTGATGACAATGCCACGGAGAAAACAGCCGCACGAGGAATGGATCATCGGCAAGGAAGCGGCTGACATCCTTTCGGCCAAGAGCGGCCACAAGATCGGGCAAAACTATGTGCGCTTTCTGGCATATAAAGCGCACAAAATTAGCTACCGGGCGCGGGATGGACGCACAAACGAATATCTTAAAAGCGACGTAGAAGGAATCACGGTGAGGGAAAAGGGTAAGAGCGACCAGGCGCAGGAAACGGAGAAAGCTGGATCAACTGCGAAGGACAGCGACAGTGTGATGTGATTATGGGCTGGCCACCATAAACACACCATCGCCGCATGACTATTAACAAAAAGAGTATTTGATATTAACTATGAGAAAAGGTGTTCTATTACGGAACCATCTTTGTGAGGTGTATTTTGAGCGATAACAAAATTCCTGACTTCGACTCGATTAAGCAGATCAACCCATATGGGCAAGAATACTGGAGTGCACGCGATCTGGCACTACGGCTAGGGTACATTCAGTGGCGAAACTTTGAGCAGGCCATCAAAAAAGCAATGATTGCTTGTACTGAGACCGGCAACATAGTCGAGCGACATTTTGCTGACGCCAGCAAATCATCGCCCATGCCCCATGGTGGCGTACGCGAAATCAAAAACTACTATTTGAGCCGCCTTGCCTGCTATCTTATTGCACAGAATGGCGATCCTCGCAAACCTGAGATCGCAGCCGCCCAGGTCTATTTTGCGGTCTCCACCAGGGCACATGAAATCCATCAACTTCTCAAAGAGCAGGAGGAGCGCCTGGAGACTCGCCTTAAAGTCTCGGAAAGCTTCAAGCAACTCGCCGTGGCTGCGCAAAGCGCTGGCGTTCTCTCAGAAAATTTCGGTATCTTTGTCGATGCTGGCTATTTAGGTCTTCACCACTATACGGTCGAGGAGCTGAAAGAACTCAAGGGCATTCCTCCGCGCGAGGACTACCTCGATAACATCGGTCGACCAGAACTCTCCGCCATCGACTTCAAAAATGTTCAGACCGAGGAAAAGCTGAGACGTGATCAGGTCAACGACGAAGATGAAGCTATTGATACCCATCATTATGTGGGAGACCTGGTGAGGAAAACACTGGAGCAGCTGCAAGCACCCATGCCTGAAACACTCCCATCAGCTCCATCCATTCGTAAAATGGTCGAGGAGCGACGCAGGAGCGCAAAGAAACGGAAATTGAAGGCACCAAAGAAAGGTGAGCAACTATCATTGCTCGACGACTCAGCAGAGCAAGAATCATGACAATCCTGGTATGCCACCTATTACATCCGCCGTTCGTTGAACAAATGGCGCAAACGTGTCAAGGAAGCAAGTCCAGTGGGCGAACATCACAGTTTGCCAGCCAGTAGGGAGTTGTTGTTTGATCGAGATAGAATATAGTAACTCCCTAGAGCCCGAACTCGATGTCTTTGAAAGCTGGGATATAGACCGGTGCATCGGTGATCAGCGTGTCTGTCGTCAGAAGCATGGTAACGATGCTGACGGCATTTTGTAAGGCGGCCCGTGTCACTTTCGCGGGGTCGACGATGCCAGCCTGGAACATATCAACATACTGACCAGTAGTGGCATCGAAGCCGTACCCAAAGGGTTTTTCGCGGACGTTGGCAATGACAACTGGGCCTTCGTACCCTGCATTTTCAGCGATCTGGCGCAGTGGCTCTTCCAAAGCCCTGCGCAGAATATTTACCCCTGTCATTTCTTCCGCTAACTTAGTCTTGATGCTGTCGAGAGCCGGGAGTGCGATTACCAGGGCAACACCACCACCAGGAACGACCCCCTCTTCGAGTGCTGCACGTGTTGCCGCCAATGCGTCCTGCGTACGCAGCTTCTTCTCCTTCATCTCGGCCTCGGTAGCGGCCCCGACTTTGATCACGCCAACGCCACCGGATAGATTTGCCAACCGCTGCTGGAGTTTCTCGAGGTCGTAGTCGCTCACGCCGTTAGCAAGCTGCGCACGAAGTTCGCGTATACGAGCCTGAATAGCCTCTTGACTGCCACCGCCGTCGACGATCAAGGTTGAATCCTTTGTTGTGGTCACGCTACGAGCGGTTCCAAGGTCACTGATGGTTGCATTTTCTAGCCTGGTGCCTGTCTTCTCGCTGATGACCCTGCCCCCCGTCAAAATGGCAATATCTTCCATCACTGCTTCACGACGGTCGCCAAAGCTCGGCGCCCTCACTGCCAGAACATTGAAGACACCTCGCGTCTTGTTTACCACCAGCGTGGTCAGTGCTTCCCCCTCGATATCCTCTGCGATAACCATCAACTCTTTCCGGCCAGTTGCCATCAGGCGCTCTAGCAGCGGAAGCAGATCTACCGTGCTGGTGATCTTCTTGTCAGTAATCAGAATGTGCGGGTTCGAGAGCACGGCCTCCATGCGTTCCTGGTTGGTTGCCATGAAGGGCGAAATATAGCCACGTTCAAACTGCATCCCCATGATATACTCTATCTCGGTTGTCAGGCCGCGGCCTTCTTCTACTGTGATAATGCCGTCTCTCCCCACGTGATCGAGTACCGTAGCAATTGTCTCACCAATGTCGGGGTCGCTGGCGGCAATGGTGGCGACCTGAGCAATCTCCGCATGCGTCTCGATGGGTTTGCTCATGGTCTTGATCTCTTCCACCAGTATCTCAACCCCGCGCTCCAGGCCATTACGTAAGAGCATCGGATTTGCCCCTGCGGCAATATTCTTCAATCCCTCAGCGAGAATTGCCTGCACCAGAATGGCTGCGGTGGTCGTTCCATCGCCAGCCATATCATTGGTTTTGATAGCAGCTTCTTTGATCATTTGGACGCCCATGTTGGTAAAGGGTTCTTCGAGATCGATGCCGCGGGCGATGGCGACGCCATCGTTGAGGATGCTAGGTGCGTCAAGCGGGTGGTCTAAAACGACGTTGCGGCCCCTTGGTCCAATGGTTACCCTGACGGCATTGGCCAGCGTGTCCACCCCCTTCTTGATGGAGTATCGCGCCCTGGCATTGAACTGAAGTTGCTTTGGCATGAAACCGTGCTCCTTTTCATGGCGTTAAGGAACGAGAATACCGCGACCACGCAGCTTGCCACTATCCAAATCATGGATGGCGTCGAGAGCTGCATCAAGAGGATACATGGCTGTGTGCAATTGCACTTTGCCCTGCGCTGTCAGGGTCATCAGCTCCGCCAGGTCATTGTATGTTCCGACGAGGTTGCCGATAAAGTTGATCTCGGTTGAAATAATGTCGATCATGAGAACATTGAGCTTGCCGCCGTAGCCGATGACATAGTAGCTGCCAGCACGGCGCAGCATGGCAATTCCGTCCTCGATTGCGCCCCCCTCACCAACAAAGTCGATCACTGCCTCAGCACCCTGTCCATTGGTGATGTCTTTAACCTGCGCAATCTCGTTTCCATCAACGACGACGGTATGATCGGCCCCCCATTGTCGTGTTAATTCGAGCGCCTCGCGAGAACGATCAACGACGATAATTTCCGCGGGAGTAAGCGCCTTGAGACATTGAATACCAATATGGCCCAGTCCACCGGCTCCGATCACCACCACTTTCGTCCCAGGATACAGGATGTTCGCTGCTTTCTTGACAGCATGGTAAGCGGTCAGACCGGCATCAGCCAGGGCTGCAATATCTTTGGGAGCAAGACTCGGATCCAGCTTGACGACTGCGCGTGCTGTCGTCTTCAGAAAGTTGGCCATGCCACCATCGACAGAGACGCCTGGAAAGGCATTGTTGGCGCAGTGCATATCATCGCCAGCACGGCAAGCGCGGCATAAGCCGCAGGTGATCAGCGGGTGGACGATAACAGTATCACCGACTGCAACATTGCTGACGGCTGAACCAATCCCATGGACCCAGCCGGCGTTCTCATGACCAAGAGTGTAAGGCAAAGTAACCCCAGACTTCTCCTTCCACTGCCCCTCTATGATGTGCAGGTCGGTGCGGCAGAGGCCCGCGCCTCCAATCCGAACAATGACATCGAGCGGCCCGGTAATCTTGGGTTCCGCCACCTCTTCGACTTTGGGCTGTTCTTCGTAGTGGTGTAAGCGTACTGCTTTCATAGGTACTCCTCCAAAGGTAGTTCTTCTGGTCCGACAAAGCGTGAGCCGGGGAGACCCCACTCGCGGAAAAAATCACCGGTGGTGCGACACAAGGTGACGTTGACCTCATTGCCTGCTTGAATCAAAGACTTGCTTCTTTGCCTGGCTTTAGCAACGCTGGCCAGCGTTGCTTTTGAACCGTCCCCTTGCATAATAAGTGGCGCGTTAAGGTCGATGGGTTGCGCGCGGTCTCGCTGTACCGCGCTCTGCTGCGAGGCAGCAAGCAGGGCTTGTCGAGTGGAGTAAGTGAGGAAGGTGATGCGTTCTTCCTGTTTGCCACGGCGGGGTGTATACTGTACTGCCAGTGGATCTGCCTCAATATCTGGTATGAGACGTCCCTCGGCATCCAACGAGCCGATATCACCGGTACGGAGCCTCAGCAACTCCGCAAGCTGGAGGCCACTGCCAATCAGGGCCAACAGAATCACGCGTTCTGCCCCCTGCTGATCCGCGGTCGACAATACTGGGGCAGAAGAGATGCCTGGTAGTGGTCGCCATGGCACGTCCACGCCGTTCAAGCGAAACCAGATCTTTGCTCCCATGGCGAGAGCAGAGACCTGTCCTTCTGTATAGCCAGCGAGTGCGGACGCAAAAGAGGCGAGAGCCTGCTCGGCCTCGGCCGGGTTGGCCTTCGCTTGTTCTAAGAGCATCTCAAGATCGGTGTGTCCCGTCATGGCGCGGAATCGCTCCAGGCTCGCGACGGAGGTGCGCACCCATGATGGTTCGCGGCAGCGCACCGCGAGGATGTCTGCCATGCGGCGAACCGATGGGAAGGCGAGGAGTTCGCCTTCCCGCCGGCCTGCAAGAATCCGTGTCGCGTTCATCGGCGGCCCCTGGCATTGATCGACTCTTGAATTTTCGCTTGCAGGAAATGATCGCGCAGCACTACCTGGCACGACGCCACACCGGGAATAGCCTCAACGCGTTTGCGAATTTCCTGCCCGATGCTAGTAGCAAATTTCGTCGGACACAGGGGACTGGTCAGGTGGAAATGCACAGTCACCTGCCCATCGACCACTTGCACCTCATCTAAAAGACCCATTTCGGCAAGCGAACGGCGTATTTCGGGATCACGTACTGCTCCAGCTGCTGTTCGCACAGCCTCAAGATCAATCTCCCTTATCATTGTGTTTGCTTTCTCGCTATCTTGTGGCGGCTGTACTGGCGTAGGCGCGCTTGCGCTGAGCAATCTCGTCGTTTTCCAGGCTCTTGAGCTTGCTCTCGATATCGATGCCGTAGAGTCGGGCAATATTGCCACCGATGATCTTCTGCTTGATCTCATCGGTGAGATCCACTCCATATTCGGCTTTGAGGTCGTCTGGCAACTGGAAGGCCATAAAATCATCGAGGAGCCAGTGTGGATACCAGATGGGGAAGTCGGTCCCCCAGATGATCCGGTCGGGCCCGATCCAGAAGAGCAGATTGGCCATGATTTCGGCAAAGTGGCGCGGATTGTTGTGGACAAACATGTTTGCCACCGCGAGCGAGCCGTACACATTGGGACAGCGCGTCGCAATCCAGCAGAAATCATCGAGGCGCGGTAAGCCCACGTGATCGATAATGAAGTTCAGTTCGGGGTAGAGCCAGGCTGGCTCGTCAATGTCTCGCACATCAAACTTGGAGAGGGAGAGAGGCTCGACAGCGGGACCTTTGTGGAAGTGCATGTGCTTCACGCCTAGCTCGATACACTTCTCGTAGAGGGGGAAGACCATGGGGTCGTTGGCACTCCATCCGCGCGACTGGCCGCGCCACTCAGCGGTATACCATTTGAAGCCTTTGACACCACAATCATTGATCTGACGTGCCACCTCGTCTACCGCGTTCGGCATGCGCGGATCAACGCCACCCAGCGAGATGATGCGCTCTGGTGCGCGTGCTCGCATGGTCATATTTTTGTCGGCGGAACAGAAGCCAGTGTGGTAAAAATCCATGAGGACCTGGGTGGAGAGGATAGTCATATCGGCATCGCCCTTGATAAACATCTCCTCAAGATACCAGTCAGGGTCAACCTTGCGGAACTGTTTTTCGTAGTCCATCGTCCATTTCTTATCCGGTGGGTTAAAGCCAGTATGGAACGCGTAGAAGGTTTCGATGAAGGCTTCACCAAAGCGGTTCTTGCAGTTTTCTTTGCTGGCATCCCAGAATCCAGTGTGCGCATCGAGTACAAATGATCCGTTCTTCATTGATCGATCCTTTCGCCTGGTGGCAATAAGGGAGGATAGATCTCTAACAAGGTTCATCCTCCCAATAAAGTTTGACTAAGTGAGCTAATGCGTAGCTACAGTTTGGTCGAAGCCAAGGTATTCAGCGGCGTCTTCAGGATTTGCGAAGAGGAGCACCTTATCGTCGAGCCGCACCTGCCGCCCATAGTGGGTCGATGTTCCAGACCCAGGGCGTCACCGATCTCCTCCATATCAAACTCAAGCATCTTCTCCCCATCAATGCGGATGATCGCAGGGAATCTTGTGATTTTCACGTTCGGCTTCTTGCTCATGACATCCGCGATGATATTGCCTTCGACGCTCGCGCTCATGGTCACTCCACAGTGGTTTGATGGCTCGCGTGAGAACGTGAAATTGTAGGCGGAATGAGTACCCGTAGTCAAAGTTGTACCTCCTTTGGCAACTCTAATCCAAGTTTCGACAGGATGGATTCAAAGCGATGCTTGGCCCTCTCATACGCATCTTCGAAGCGCAATACTTTTAACTTCGGTTGCGACCAGACGGGCTGAAGTTGACGAGCTGCTGCAACACTGTACGGAACCCAATGGCTCAGCCACTCTCCTATGACGCGCTTATTCTCTTCCCCATACTCAGTATCGTCGATAAGCAGCTTAAACAAGTCTGTGGTATACGCCAGGTTGTGCTCATAGTCGTATTCAGCTATTCCGAACAGAACTGGCGTTACGAAATCACCATGGGGTGCTGCAAACTGCATCACGAACTGGCTGCGGAATAGCTCCCCACAGAGAGGCTCAAAGATGACGTTGGTAGCGAAGGTCTGCTCAGCCCAATCTGGGGTAGCAGTCAGGCGCTCTACATTCTCCCGCACACCGAACCAGACCGGATCGTTGAGCCAGGTCTGCTTATGCACAGTTCCATTAAAGCCGGGGATTTGCTCGCTCAGCGCTAAGTTGTAGAGTGCGAGGTCCTGAGCAAAGCGGAGTTTGTCCATGCCATTCACGCAGATGGCATTATTGATCATGTTCGTCATAGCAT
>VBHI01000030.1 GCA_005881495.1 Chloroflexota bacterium | reverse complement strand
TCAGCTAGGAAGAACTGATCCGACCGCATGTGGAGGCGACGCGGCAGGACTGTCGTGAGCAACGAGAGGTGCTGCTGATCCAAGATACCACGGAAATCGACTATCAGTCCCACCCCAAGACCAGCGGATTGGGACCGATTGGCAATGGCTCGCATCAGGGTTTTTTGCTGCAAACGGTTCTGGCCGTCGTGCCGAACAGCCGTCAGGTGCTTGGCATCGCGCACCAGGACCCCTTTTTGCGTCAGCCTGCTCCCCCGAAGGAAACGAAGCAGCACCGTCTGCAGCGCGAACGAGAATCGCCGGTCTGGGAACGCAGTGTCCAAGCGCTGGGATCGCCGCCCGAAGGCGTGCGCCGGGTTCATATTGGAGATCGCTATAGTGAGATCTTCTCGTTTCTGAGCCTGTTGGTAAATAGCGTGAGAAGTGAGCAGGTTTTAGGGCCAAGAGTGAGCAATCAGCGTGAAGCATGAGCAGCTCAACTATTGATAACCTGGAAAACCCCTTCAGAAGCGGATGGTTGTGCGAGGAAATTGTAAATTCGGTGGGAAGAAGAGAGCTCATCTCGTGCTGGTAAATTGGCTGAAAGTTCGGACAAAAGTGAGCGTGGATAGCCTGTGTGTCCGAATATTCGCCCAAATTTTTCGTGGGTGAAGGTTCGGACATGATTTCCACAATCTGACTTATTAGAGAAGAGTAGGGTACTTTTCAAGAGAAAAGATGTATTACAGATTTTCATCTACTGGCTGAGTACAGTCCGCTTCGGGGGCGCTATGAGCTCCATGGTTTCTGGTTTGTCCGAAGATTCGGCCTGATTTCCGATTATTGGGACTGATTTGTCCGAACCTTCGGCCAATTTACCACGTGCTTTCCCAGAACCCGTCCACGCGGGAAGACGGGCGAGATCGATTCGAGAGAGGTAGTAAATAGCGCGAATGTTCGACGGTTTTTGGTGCCAAACAGAGGAATCGACCAGCAAGACGCTGGAGAAACCGCTCCCCATCTGGGGTATCACCATTCCATGGTGGAAATACACTGCTCGCGCCCTCGCCTACCGCATCAAAAGCGCTGCATTTGGTCTGATCATCGCTGTCAGCCCAGCTTGCTGAGAGACGAGCACCGTGAGACAGAACGACAGAGAGAACGAGGATGCATGCAACACACTCTCCTCGGCCTGGCGTGATGGAGCTGATGCCAAACTGCATCGGAACCTCTTCTCTGGTTTCTCCATCATCCATCGGGAAGATTTGCAGAATCAGACAATCATTTGCGCTAATTCTTCTACCATCCTGTGTGAAGGCGCGTCTATAATTACCACCAGATAGGTACGGTGCTACGGCAACTACGGCCATGACACATATCGCCATTCAGGAACAGCTCCTCGGCAAGGTCGTCGACTGGATGGAACAGGAAAGCGCCGAACAGTACCGCACGTAAGGCTGCTTCGGCCACGACTGTTGCGGAAGCGAGAGCCTCTGGAAACAACATCGGAGGGCCTGAAGTCACGCTGACGTCTGACCGTTTCCGCCAGATGAGCAACGGAGAAAGGAGAAGATCAGGTCCGGCTTCGCGAAAGTCGGGCCGTTCCCCATGGGGGGAGACCCAAAGCTCGCGCGGAGGCGTGACAAATTGGTTCACATCCGCTGCGATGTTCCGATGGACAAGCAAACCGCATCAACGTGGTGAACGAAACCTTCAAGAAGGAGACGTAATCACACCTTTACTCAGAAGAGGAGATCAACTATGCGAGGAACCATGCTTTACGGCCCCCGGGACATGCGCTTCGAGGAGCGTCCCGACCCGACGCTTATCGACCCGACGGACGCCATCATCCGCATCTCGGCGGCCTGCGTGTGCGGGTCCGACCTGTGGCCCTACCGTGGCCTTGAGCCGGTCACCCAGCCGCAGCCGATGGGCCACGAGTACTGCGGCATGGTGGAGGAGGTCGGCAGCGCGGTCAAGCACATCAAGCCGGGCCAGTTCGTCGTCGGCTCGTTCGCCAGCTCCGACAACACCTGCCCGAACTGCCAGTTCGGTTACCAGTCGTCCTGCATACACCGGGAGTTCCTCAGCGGGGCGCAGGCGCCGGTGTTTCGCGTGCCGCTGGCGGACGGCACACTGGTGGCGACGCCGAGCGTCCCCTCGGCCGATGTGATCCCGAGCCTGCTGACGACGTCCGATGTTTTGGGGACGGGCTGGTTCGCCGCCGACGCGGCGAACGTGAAGCCGGGCGCGACGGTCGTGGTCGTTGGCGACGGTGCGGTCGGCCTCCTGGGCGTGCTCTCCGCCAGGCAGATGGGTGCAGAGCGGATCATCGTCATGAGCCGTCACGAGTCGCGGCAGAAGCTCGCACGCGCATTCGGTGCGACCGACGTCGTGGCTGAGCGCGGCGACGAGGGCGTCGCCCGGATTATGGACATGACTAATGGAATCGGTGCGGACTCGGCGCTTGAGTGCGTTGGGACCCAAGAAGTGATGATGCAGGCGATCCGCTCCACACGCAAGGGTGGGTACGTCTCCTTCGTCGGCGTTCCGCACGGGGTCGAGCTCAACGGCGAGCACTTGTTCTTCTCCCACGTTCACCTCCACGGCGGTCCCGCCACGGTGCGTCGCTACCTGCCCATGTTGATTGATCTGGTGTGGAACGGGAAGATCAACCCCGGCAAGGTATTCGACTTGGAACTGCCCATGGCGCAGGTTGCCGAGGGCTACCGCGCCATGGACGAACGCCGCGCCATCAAGGTGCTGCTCTGGCCCTGACGGGCATCTTGCCACCACTGTCGGGCCGGGATCACCTCGGCCTGTGTTCGAGGTGATGGCTGGGGAGTAAACGGCGACGACGTAAACACTTTACTAGACGGAACGAGCCTCATAAGGAGAAGAATATGACAGCGAATCAGAATGGAAGCTTTGCAGGGAAGGTCGCGCTTGTGACCGGGGCGGGTTCGGGTATGGGTCTGGCGACCGCGAAAGCCTTCGCAGAGGCGGGCGCATCAGTAGTGCTGGCGGACATCCAGGAGGAAGCGGTGCGTGCCGCCGCAGAGCAACTCATCGCCGACGGTCGTAAGGCTCTCGCTCTTCGCTGCGACGTGAGCGATGATGGTCAGGTGGCGTCCATGATCGAACAAACCGTGTCCAGCTTCGGGCGCCTGGATGCGGCGTTCAACAACGCAGGCGTCATGCAACGTCGTCTCGACACGGCTGACATCAGCAGCGACGAGTGGGATCGCGTGATGGCGATCAACCTGCGCGGCGTTTGGAGCTGCATGAAGTACGAGCTGCGCCAGATGCTTCAGCAGGGCAGCGGCGCCATCGTCAATTGCTCCTCGATCGGCGGCGTCATCGGCAACCCCGGCCTGGCGGCCTATTCCGCGGCCAAGCACGGCGTGCTTGGCCTGACCCAGTCTGCCGCCCTCGAATACGCCGCCCGTGGCATCCGCATCAACGCGGTTTGCCCAGGCACGATCAAGACGCCAATGGTGCAGTCGATGACCGGCGGTGATTCCAAGGCCTTGGCCGAAATGGTGAAGGGCGAACCAATCGGGCGCCTTGGCGAGCCGGAGGAGATTGCCGCAGCCGTCCTCTGGCTCTCGAGCCCTGGTGCCAGCTTTGTGGTCGGTCACGCGCTCCTGGTGGATGGCGGCTATACGGCACGCTGAAGGCGGCTTTGGAGGCGGTTTGCGGTTCTCGACAGGTGTAAATGCACCTCTCGTCTTCAGCTCTTCTCACGCTCTGCCTTGAGGAGGCTTTTGTGGTAAATGACCTGAAGGATCCTTCAGCGCAATTACCACTGGCATGGCGTCCGCTCACTACCGAGGACTCTTTTTGGCCAGTATGGGCGGAAATAGCTCGTCCATTCTCTCGTGAATTTACAACCATCAAGCGTTGTGAATGGCTTCTCGAGCGGCTTCTCAAACGGTGAATGGTTGAGCTGCTCACTCTTGGCGCCGATTGCTCACTCTTCGCCTCAAAAGCTGCTCACTCTTGGCCTTATTTACCACCTGTGCCGTGAAATGCAGTGCGACTTCCTGATCCGTGCAGCCCAAGATCGCTGTGTCGATCTGTTAGTGGAGCAAGCTGAGAGGCCCGTGCCCCCACGTTCGCATCATGCAGAGCGTCCCAGCCCGCCTGCCCTGCACCTCTTTGAGGACGTAGAAAGGTGGCCTGCTCAAGCCACCTCGACGGTGGAGATCACAGCCAGCCAGAAGCGCAAGGCCCGCACGGCCAACGTCTCGCTCTCGTGGCAACCAGTGCGCTTGGTGCCCCCGCGCGGCCAAGAGACCAAGGGCTGGCATGCGCTGGTGGTGTGGGTCATCCATGTCTGGGAGCCAGAACCACCCGAAGGGGTGGAAGCACTGGAATGGGTCCTGCTCTCTGCGCTGCCCACGCAGACCCGCGAGCAAGCCGAGCAACGGGTGGACTGGTATCGTGCTCGCGGGATGGTCGAAGATTTTCATCAAGGACTCAAAACGGGTTGCCAGATCGAGCAGCGTCAGTTGCAGGACTATGAGGGGTTGCGCACGATCTTGGGGTTGCTTGCCCCCATGGCCGTCCGCTTGATGCAACTGCGAGCCGCTTCCAGACAAGATCCCGAGCAACCTGCAAGCCAGGTCTTGCCACCCGACGTCGTGGCGGTCGTGGCTCATCTGGATCATCGGCCTGCCGAGACGATGACGATCCAGCAGTGTTGGCAGGCCATTGCCCGCTCTGGCGGGTATCTGGGCCGCAAAAGCGATGGCCCCCGGGGTGGAAAACCCTGTGGCGAGGATGGCTGCATATCCAAACACTGCTGGAAGGCGTTCATCTTGCGCCTTTACTTTCTCGATTAAACTTGTGATAAAAAGTCAGGTCATTCTGGGTGGTGTAGCCCCTACATGAATGTCTCCCAGGCTTTCATGTTATCATATCACTGGCTCGATGTTTCCGCTCACCGCTGTAGCGCTACTTTGTTGACTCGGGATTTTGCCTTGGTTTAAACCCATCAAATAGTGTCGATCTGAGCTCAAATTGCTCAGGATATATGTCCGAATCAGGCGCGATTTCCCGAGTCAACAAAGTAGCGGTAGGACTTGTGACCAACCACAAGAAACTCAGGATTGACAACCCCAATGTGTAGTGATAGGCTTGCATTCCAGTGAGACACACTATGTCTTCAAAAATTCGATTGTGGAAGGCTGACCTCGTTGAATGCTCAAAGAAGACTATGAACTCTCTCGTGAGGATATTCAACTCCTCTCCAGTAGAGATGCCCTTGCCGCCTTTTTCGCCAAACTTGGCTATGACACCAACGACCGACTTGTCCAGAATGTGGCCGCTATGGGCTTTACCAGCGACAACCTGAAATCTGCTATCACCCACATTGAACGTCTCGCCAGCCAGGATGCCAGGATGTTCGAGGTCTACCTCTTTGAACTCAAATCGGTAACCGTAGCCAGCACCCAGGGCATCGTGCGCGCCTTTCGCAACCGCCCGGGTGATTATCTGTTAGTGCTGACCGATGACTACCAGCGGCTGGACTTTGTACTAGTGGAACGCTATAGCGCTGAATTCCCCAAACAGCAAGAAACGTTCGGCTTGCCATCGGCTTCTAAGCAAGTGGGAGTGCGACCTCGTGTATTGACAGTGAACCGCCGCAATCCAGATGAAGTCGTGCTCCGCGTCTTGCGTCGTTTCACCTACACCGAAAGTGATACCTTTGCTCAGTACGACAAGTTCTTTGAGCAGTTCCTTGACTTCTTTGAGTAAAGCCGTCAAATCCCCTTGCGTACTGCTGAGCAACGGACGCGCTAACAAGATTTCTTCGGAGAGACAATAGTGACTGTTCTTAAACAGCGCTACTGAGCCACATCTCCTTGATCCCAGCACATACCAAGACGGGCCGTCGTCCCTCCGTCTACATACAGAACCTGTCCGGTGATGAAATCAGCAGCGTCAGAAACGAGGAAAGCAACGGCAGGGGCTACATCGGCTGGCAGCCCAACGCGTCTTTCTTTTCCTGACGGCCATAGGGTAATGTCAGCGGCTGGACGACGGTATAGGCACGCCTAGCCCTGGCGCACCGGGGCGAGACGTCTTGAAATCCTGTGATAAGCGTGCCAGCATTTCAAGACCCAACGATGCTCTACGGACACGTTCACGGCCGGTCTGTACCGCCACCGGTTCGAGATGTACGCCACTCGGGTAAATGTTTGGCGCGTTGCGCAACCCGAATTTGAGATAAATGGGTGCCGCCACGCGCACAATCTCCGAGATCTCGTGGTATCGGGTGAATCCCCCCAGGCCATCGGGACTCTCGATGTATAGGTCTATTGGTATAGAAATGACCTGGCGCAGTGCCGCCAGCCGTGCCAGAGAAATATCAGAGGCGACGTTGATCGTATTCAAACCGTGATCGACCAGGAGCTTAATACCTAGAGGATTGGCCGCTCCAAGCAACGCTGAGGCCTTAACGACAAGGTCGCGGGGCAACAGCCCTCGCTGGCGTGCCTGGTCAACAAGCCACAGAAGACCTTCATCTGCGACGAGAATACTACGCAGGCCCAGTTGCACCGCGCGTTCGATATCACTGAATGCGTACACGAGCTGATCCATTCCGGTGTGTCGCCAACCGAAGAGTTTGCCATCGGCGGTCAGAGCTTGTGCCGTGCCTTCCCAGGGAGCGCGAGGACCCACGAAAAGACAGACTTCGATGCCGTATTTGTGTCCGAGTTGAACCATCTCGTCAATTTCAGCGTCGCTGAGCAACATGATGCCACTTCCCTGGGAAACGCGATGGATGAGGGTGCCGCTCGCCTCAGCGGCTTCGATTACCGCACGCAATGCCGCTGGCCCTTCGACACTTGGAATCTCTACTCGATAGTGCGCTCCATCAGGGAAGGACGCCGTCGATGTGGGCAGATCATGCCGATCACCCTCTGGCAGTCCAAGTTCATGCAGTAATGTTTGCGCCATGTTCATAACATATGCTCTTTCTCTGCGTATTTGCTCTACGATACACAGTCACTGGTGAATGCTTTTTGGCCGATCAGGATTCGTTGGAACCTTCGGGGAGAGCCGTCTGCTCATCCTGAATTGAAGAGCGCAGCGGAGCTTGACGGAGGTGCCAGTTCTCCGCGAACAGGTTGAAAAAGATGCGCTGCTGTGGATGTTCACGCACGACATCCAGGTTGAGCTTGACACCCAGCCCTGGACCCTGAGGTAGCGCAAAGTATCCATCCACCACCTCTGGATTGCCTGGCGCAGCAGTCTTCACCCATGACTCTGTAAAGTCATTGAAATGCTCTTGAATTTTGAAATTGGGTGTTGAGGCCGCAAAATGCAGGGCGGCAGCTGTTGACACAGGCCCGCCAACATTATGCGGCGCGACTAACACGTAATAGATTTCAGCCCAGGCGGCGAGTTTCTTCGTTTCGAGCAGACCTCCGAATTGAGTAATATCTGGCTGAATAATATCAGCGGCCTGTAACTCGAACAGTGTACGATAGTCATAACGAGTATGCAGGCGTTCGCCCGTAGCAACAGGGATTGAAACCTTCTCTGCCACCTTTTTCAAGGCAGCGAGATTCTCGGGCGGAACAGGTTCCTCGATCCAGGATGGCTTGAACGGCTCCAGTTCACGTGCTATCTCCACAGCTGTTGCCGGATTAAAGCGCCCGTGCATTTCGACCAGTATCTCGCTATCAGGTCCAACGGCGTCCCGCACCGCCTCCACCAATGCAACCGCTTTACTCTTCTCGGCTCGATCGAGTTCATAGAAGCCTGCGCCAAACGGATCAAGCTTGAGTGCACGGTACCCTTTCTCGATCACGCGTTTGGCAGCCTGGTTAAACTCGTGGGGAGTGCGTTCGACCGTGTACCAGCCATTCGCATAAGCCTTAATCCGATCACGTACTGCACCGCCAAGGAGTTGGTACACTGGCTTACCAAGCGATTGCCCCATGATGTCCCAGCAGGCAATTTCGATAACTGCAATGGCGGACATTGCAATCTCGCCTGCACGCGCATAATCGTTTCGATACATGCGCTGCACTAAATCTTCGATGTTTGCCGGATCGTGACCAATAACATACCGGGGCACAGCTTCTGCAAGGTATCCCGACAAAGCATCGGTATGGTTCACCATGCGTACCTCGCCGACGCCCTCCACCCCTTCATCTGTTATGACTCGCACGAATGTAAGGTTTCGCCACGCCGTGCCTAGCACGTAGCTTTTGACATCGACAATTTTCATGCAGTTCTCACCTGATTCCATCTTGAGCCACAAATAGCTTGACATCTAACTGATGCTATTGTACCATTCTAAAATAATCCCAAGTAATTGTATGACAAATGTGTGGGAGAAGGCAAAAGTATTGACCTCACGTCAGCGACAAAACCTGTCCGAGCAGATCGTTCGACAGATCGGTTTGAGCATTATGCGCAACGATTTCAAACCCGGTGACGCTCTGTTGAGTGAGCCTGAACTAAGTCTTCAATTCAATGTCAGTCGGTCCGTCTTGCGTGAAGCACTCAAAATGCTTGGAGGGAAGGGTCTTATCCAATCCCGCCCCAAGATTGGCACACGCGTACGCTCTCGTGCCGAGTGGAATCTCCTCGATCCTGATGTCATCGCCTGGCAGTACGAGACGAGTCCCAATACATCCCTTCTCCAGGAGATCTGCGAGATCCGTCTCATGTTTGAGCCAATGACCGCCAGGCTTGCTGCGGTACGTGCTACCGCTGATGAAATAGGCTTGATTGAGGACTGCTGCCTGCAGTTGCAGGCGGCAGTTGACTCCATCGAGGCCTACATTTCCACAGATTTACAATTCCACACCGCGATATGCGCAGCCGCTCATAACGAACTTTTGCAAAAGATCACGGTTACACTCGACA
>VBHI01000446.1 GCA_005881495.1 Chloroflexota bacterium | reverse complement strand
CACCTTTTTGAAGAGTTCTGTAGCCCGTTCAAACACGTCCTGGGCCTGAGCATAGTCACCTTGATACAAGATGACCGAACCAAGGGCATTCAGAGCGCATGCCAGGGACCAACCTTCATCTCTTGTTCCGGGTATCCAGACAAAGGCCATCGTTTCTTCTGCCTGCACTCGTGCCTGCAGTACGTCTCCTCTTGCCAGCAGGTAATGCACAAGCGACCAGGAAGCGAGCGCAAAGCATCGATAATCTCTCTGCTGCCGGGCGAGCGTCAGACATTCCTGTGCCCGGCTGGTATGGAGATCAATCAGCCCTAGGTGAAGGGCGATAAACGCTTCATAACAGAGCGCCTTGATGCGCGCGGAAATCGCCACATCCTGCCCAACTCCACGCAATGCATGCTCAAGCCAGAGCATTCCCTCGCTGAGACGCCCACACATATACCAGAACCATCCAAGAGAGCTTGCCAGGCGTAGCAATGACTCCTGGTGTTGCTCGCCCAGCAGCCACTGCAAAGCGGCCCGTAGATTTTCGGAGTCACGTGTCAGGCGGTCCACCCACAGATGTTGCTGATGGCCGAACAATTCCGGGTCCCCGCGTTCCGCGAGGGTGAGGTAGCACATAGCATGTACCTCTTCTGTCGCCTCCAACTCTCCAGAATTCGCAAGGGTTTCCAGGGCATACTCCCTGATCGTTTCTAGCATCAGCAGGCGTGGCTCAACTCCATCCCGGTCGCTCTGTTGCAGCAAGCTCTTGTCCAGCAGGGATGCGACCAGGTCTATAGCGGGAAGCGAGAGATCCGCAGCTGCGCTACAGACCGCTTCCGCAGCCTCAAGCGTACAGCCTCCAACAAAGATGGCCAGGCGCCGGAAACACCGTTGCTCCTGGGCATTTAAGAGATCATAACTCCAGCGGATGGTATCGCGCAGTGTCTGCTGCCGGGTGGGAGCATCCTGCCTTCCACCTGTCAACACGGCAAGCCGGTGGTTGAGTCGCTCGAGCAATGCCTGTGGAGGCAGGAGTCTGCTCCGCGCTGCCGCCAGCTCAATGGACAGTGGCAGCCCGTCCAGTCGGATGCAGATCTGGACCACAGCGGCAGCGTTGTCCTCAGAAAGGACAAATTGGGGCTTCACCATTTGCGCACGCTCAACGAAAAGGGCGACTGCCGCATAGTGCAACAGCTGCTCATATGCTGGCAGGTGGAGCGGATCAGGCAAGGAGAGTGGAGGCACAGAGAACTCGTATTCCCCCTCCACGTGCAGGACCGCTCGGCTGGTCACCAGGATCTTGATGGATGGACAGGCCAGGAGCAGTTCAACCAGCGCGGGCGCAGCTGGGAGGATCTGCTCGAAATTATCCAGCAGCAACAGGAGGTGTTTGTCACGCAGGAACGCTTTGAGCGACTCGAATAGCGACCGTTCCTCGACATCTCGTAGGCCGAGCGTCTGTGCGATTGTGGATACGACTAGATCAGCGTCACTGAGAGGAGCAAGCTGCACCAGGCAGACACCGTGCGTAAATACCTCGATCAGATCCGTCGTGACTTTCTGAGCCAGGCGTGTCTTGCCGATGCCGGCGGTACCGGTGAGGGTGAGGAGCCGGACCTCAGGCCGTAGAAGTAACGCACGGATCGCTTGCTCCTGCTGTTCGCGTCCAATCAACGGAGTAAGCAGAAGAGGGAGATTCTGGAAACGAACGGGTGAGCCGCCACCGGCTCTCCTGCCATTAACGGTCGGCTCGGCCTGTGGGAAAAGCTGAAGGGGCACAGGAGGAGCGACCAGGTCATGGAGCCAGGCTTCATCCAGCAGCACCTTCTGATGGGCCGCACGCCAGAGCGCGCGGATCTCCTCAGCCTCGCGCCCGGCGGGAAAGACCTGCAACTGCACCCCCAGCTCGATGAGCTGTCTGAGGCGCAAGTCACTGTCCATCAGTTGACGTGTTACTTCACATCACTGCACAAAATTTCGCTCCGCTGGGTCACGCCGAATGCATAGTCGCGCTCGCCGTAAGGGTATCTGTTCACGAGCGGTCTCCATTCAGCGTGACCCAGCGGAGCGAAATTTTGTGCAGTGATGTGAAGTAACACGTCAACTGATGGACAGTGACTTCCCCAGTAATCATCCGGTATACTGATGACTGTCGGGTGTGCCCGCTACGTGGGTGAACGCCTGTCTGGGGTTGTATGGGGACACTACCAAACGAACCCGTACAACCCCTGTTCTTCTCTGCCTCTAGCATAGCACATTTAGGACGAAAAAGCTGTCTCCTCATGTGATTCTGGTGCCAGATCCCCATGTACGAAAAAGTTTTATGACTCGCCCTACGCTTTTCTTCACGCTCTCCAAATATACTCGAGCTTAGTGCCTGGGAGCAT
>VBHI01000445.1 GCA_005881495.1 Chloroflexota bacterium | reverse complement strand
TCAATGGCACAGCCAGCACATTCGGCACCAAATTGGAGGCGGAAAATGCTGCCTACCGCGTCGGAGGTGTCACCTCGGTCGATAACCGCATCGTCGTTGATCCCGCTGCCCTGGATCTGCGTAGCGATGCGGATATTGCCGACGACATACGGTGCGTGCTGGAGCTAGATTACAAGGTACCTGATGAGTGGCTATCTGTGCGTGTAATTGATGGGATCGCGACCCTGGCGGGCAACGTCGATTGGTCCTACCAGCGAGACGCAGCCGAGGATGACGCTGCGATGATTCTGGGAGTCAGAGGTCTTGTCAACGAGATCACCGTCAATCAGTCACACGCCTCTGCTGTGGACATCTCGTCTGAAATCGCACGCGCCTTTGCTCGCAACGCCGAACTCTACGATGACAACATCGATGTAACGACTGATGGTGGCAATGTAACTCTCTCAGGTACCGTAGCAACCTGGAGTGAGTATGATATGGCCAACGATATCGCCTGGATGTCCCCGGGAGTGACCAGTGTCACCAACAATATCATT
>VBHI01000207.1 GCA_005881495.1 Chloroflexota bacterium | reverse complement strand
CGTGGAACAAACAGAAGACGCAGATCTGCCCGAAGCCACCACGCACCTTGCTGATGTGGAGGCCGTGGATAGTGCAAAGTTTTTCGCACGCTTGCAACGGTGCACCTGTTTGCTGCTACACTTGAGCGAAGGGACCGACGAGCAAGCACGCTCGCACTTCACAGCGCTACACCTGCCCGATGATACCTGGGCAATTACCTCTGCATTAGCGGGTATACACTCTCTGGCGCTCACCCTCGATGACTTCCAAACATTACAGGAACGTGGCGGTGCAATGGTCTGGTCACCGCTGAGCAACCTGCTGCTGTATGGCAAAACGGCGGATATCAAGGCGGCCAAGGAGAACGGGGTCCGCATAAGCATCGGCGCAGATTGGTCCCCCTCGGGAAGCAAGAACCTCTTGAGCGAACTCAAAGTCGCTCGGCTCCACAGTGCAGCAAACGGCGATCTCTTTACCGACCGTGAGTTGTTAAGCATGGCAACACGCACGGCGGCTGAAATTCTCCAGTGGGATAAAATACTTGGCTCCATTGAACCAGGCAAGCATGCAGATCTGCTCATCGTGACCACGGACAAAAGTGATCCCTACGCGGCGCTTTTGCAGGCACGTGAAACGGATATTACGCTTGTTATCATCGATGGGGTGCCACGCTTCGGAGCTACCGACCTGATGACGCACTTTGGACCAGGGACGGAGAACTGGCAGGTGGGCCAGGCGGCACGCAGTTTGAATCTGGGTGAGGAGGCATCCGATCCTGCAATTGAAGCCCTTTCGCTACATGATGCCAGCGATCGCCTGCGAGACGGCCTACAGCAGTTACCAAAGCTAGCAGGTGACCTGGAACGCTCTGTGGTACGTGCATTTCCTGAAGCTCAAGCCCCACAATGGTTCCTGAGATTGGATGAGCCCGATTTGGAGGGAATAACACTACGGCCATTTCTTGACCAGGGGATAGCCGGATTGGAAGCTATCCGGGATCAACTCAAAGCGACCGCAAGCGTTCCGCTATCACAAGTGCTGGTGCCGTTAGATCTAGACCCTCTGAGCGTTGTAGACGATACGACATTCTTCGAACGTTTGCAGCACCAGATTAATCTGCCCGACTACATCAAGCACGGCCTGCCCACCTTATACTGAGCGGTCAACCTATCAGATTCAGCCGCAAATCACGAAACGCTCTTTTAGACACCGAAAGGGGAAGCGTACACTGATGAACGAAGATCCACAATACTGTCAAAAAATCCTCGCACTGCTCGCCAACAGGGCTGCTCTTGCCACGATTGGAGAAGTGATACAGATCTTACAGGATCTGAACGAAATGTTGCTCTCCAGCGATGGGGTGAAGTGGTTCAACCTGCTCTATCTACGTGTAACTCAGGCGGTGTACGAGAAACCACCCGCTGGTGGTTGGGATGATCCGGAATGGCTCAATCTGCTTGACATCAACTTCGCCCAGCTCTACTTCGACGCCCTTGCCTACTCGTGCATAGATTCGACGAAAGTGCCACGTGCATGGATGGCACTGTTTGAATCTCGTGACAACCCAGGTATTGAGCGTGTGCAGTTCGCCTTGGCTGGCACAAATTCCCACATTAATCACGACTTGCCTCTTGCATTGGTGCAGACAGGCAAAGACTTGCAAATACCCCCTGACCGTAACAGCCCAGAGTATAGCGACTTTGATAAAGTGAATAGCATACTAAACGAGGTCATGCCCGAGATCCTCAAAGATCTTGCGACAGGCATCATCGGCGAGGTTGCGCAGGACACGGGCACGATTGGCCGCTTGCTAGCGATGTGGAGCATGAAAACTGCTCGCGAAACGGCCTGGACGAATGCGGAACTCCTGTGGGGGCTTCAAGATCTTCCGTCGTTAAGTGAAGACTTTATGATAGTACTGGACCGCTTGACAGGCCTGGCAAGTCGCGGCTTACTTACCACTGTGTAATATGATATATTTGGAAGTGCTTAGAGATCATTTGACGCGAGAAATGAAGGGATCGTGGTTTTCTTACCTGCCACATTCCCATTGGATAGCTAGGCAAGAGATTCGAGAGGGATACTGTATGGACGAGGATCGCAGCGCCATTGCCAGGATGCGTGCTATCACCATTTCCCGCGAATATGGCAGTGGCGGTGGTGAGATTGGTGCGCGATTGGCCAAACGCCTGGGATGGCAATTGATTGACCATGACGTGGTCGTCCGGGTGGCCAGGCTGCTGCATGTCAGCGAGAAGGAAGCAGAGGAACACGATGAACGTGTGGAGAGCCTGGCCTCACGCATTTTCAGGAGCCTGCGAGTGGTTCATCCCAGCATGCCTGTCATGGTCGACATTCCGCTCGCAGTGGATTCGCGAGCCTTCTATGAAGCGCGTCGCCAGGTCATTGAAGGCTCTGTCGCCACGGGACAGGTGGTAATTGTCGGTCGTGGTGCGCAGGCTCATCTGGCGCACTGGCGTGACGTCCTGCATGTGCGCATCATCGCCCCGCTTGAGGCGCGACTCAGCTATGTCACGAGCCGTGAGGGTCTGGATAGGCAGGCTGCTCATGCACGTATCCTCAAGAAGGACCAGGAGCATGCCCGCTATCTCGAAACGTTCTACCACCGTCATCCCAGTGATCCGCACCTGTATGACCTCGTCCTCAACACCGGCATCCTTGATCTGGAGAGTGCCGTTGAGGTGATTGCTCTCGTCCTGGAGAGGAAGGCCTTGCGGCTCTCGCTCCCGGCCTGGGAACTCGGCCCGGCGGTCGGCTTGCCTCGCTATCCTGGTCAACCAGAAGATTTCCGTCCTCCACAGTAGGGCAGCAGTTTTGGGAGGAGCCTGCGAGTGTTCGTCTTGCCGATGTACGACCACAATCGCTTTCACTGTGTCTGCATCTTGATCGTATCTGAGGAGCCGCTGCTATGTTTCATCGTCAACTCAATCCGAAAGTCAGTGTGAGCATCGTCTTCGTTGTGGCCCTGTTTATGTCGATCATGGATACGACGATTGTGAATGTGGCTTTGCCCTCGATCGCTCGTCAGCTGGGTGTCTCTCCTGACTCACTCGATGCGATTGTGGTTGGGTATATGGTCAGCCTTGCGGTCGTCATCCCCGTGTCTGGATGGCTCGGTGATCGCTTCGGGACCAAACGCATCTTTTTGCTTGCACTGGCACTCTTCAGTGTCGCCTCTGCCTTGTGTGGCCTCTCCATCAGTTTTCCGATGTTAGTTGGATGTCGCGTATTGCAAGGGATGGCCGCTGGAGCCATGACTCCGGTGGGGACGACCATGCTGTATCGGACCTTTCCTCCTGCCGAACGCGTGCAGGTCTCGCGCGTGCTCATCATACCAACAGTCATAGCCCCGGCAGTCGGTCCGGTTCTTGGAGGCTTCTTGGTGGACCAGTTATCGTGGCGCTGGGTCTTTTTTGTGAATGTGCCCATCGGCATCGCGGCCTGCCTCTTCAGTTTCTTCTTTCTACAAGAGCAGCGTGAACCAGGAAGGGATCACTTTGATTTGGCGGGGTTCATTTTGGCAGGCAGTGGTCTAGCTCTCACGATGTATGCCCTCACCGAGGGTCCATCGTATGGATGGACGTCGATCCGCATCCTTGGGGGCCTGATCGGGGGACTGCTGCTGCTGGGTGTGTTTGCGCTGGTGGAGATGCGCGTGCAAGAACCCATGCTCGACCTGCGCCTGTTCTATAATCGTCTCTTTCGCTCGGCGAACCTGGTGACGTTGTTCTCGAGTGCCGGTTTTCTCGGAGTCCTCTATGCCGCTCCCTTGTATCTGCAGGTAGGACGTGGTTTCTCTGCGCTGACCTCGGGGTTGACGACGTTTCCCGAGGCGATTGGTATTCTCGTTTCAACCCAGATCGCGGCTCAGCTCTATCCTCGTGTTGGTCCACGCCGTCTCATGGTTGGTGGCCTGCTCGGTGCGGGGAGTGTTATGGCTCTCCTCAGTCTGATGGGAAGCGACACGAGCTTGTGGTGGATGCGTTTGCTGATCTTCCTTGCGGGGGCAGGTATCGGGTTTTCCTTTCTATCTGCCCAGACGGCGACCTTTGCGACCATTTCGTCTCGTGCGACTGGTCAAGCATCAGCATTAGCCAATGCGCTGAGGCAGATTGGGTCTGCTCTTGGCGTAGCAGTCGTAGGCAGTGCACTCGGCATCGTCGGGATGACGCGCATGAGTACAACAGGGGCGGTAGTACCAAACCTGACCGCGTATCATGCCGCTTTTCTCGCCGCTGCTGCACTCGAGGTCATTGCTGCGCTCTTTGCCGTCACGATTCATGACAGCGATGCTGCCGCGACGATGCGGCGTCAAATCAGGCCCGCGGAAGATACGGAGCTATCTGGACTGTCCCCGAGAGTAGAGACAGGACGGTAGTCTTATGAAATGTCTCATCAATGAAAGGCATCTAACCCCCAAAACCACATTTGCCCCCATCAGTATAATAAGTACAGACCCACACACAAGGAGGCCTTTCCATGACCCAATCTACTCTACGCTCTGGGCATACCCCTACACCGTACCCTCACCTTTGCAAACTTACACCAAAAAAATTACCGCGCAATTTACTCCCTATTTTCCTCAAATTAGCGAGTACTCGCCCAGTAAACTCATCAATCCTCAAAATATTACCGCGCAATTTACTCCCTATTCTCCTCAATATAAAGAAAGCAAGTGATACAATGGCAGCAAATCACGAACTCCACCTATCACACTACCGCAGAAAGGTCTCTTAAGAGATGGAACTTGAACAAATTCAGCAAGCCCTTGCTACCGAAAAGCTCGATGGCTGGCTCTTCTATGATTTTCGCAAATCAAACCCCATCGCCTATAACATCCTCTCCCTTCCCCAAGACGAGCCATTCACCCGCCGCTGGTTCTATTTCGTACCCGCCCACGGCACCCCCACTGCCCTTGTCAGCGCCGTCGAGTCCCACGTCCTGCGCACTCTGCCAGGTGCCAAACGCATCTTTCGCACCTGGCAAGAAATGCAAACCCACCTCAATGACCTCCTGAGGCCAGGTATGCGCATCACCATGGAATACTCCCCGCTCAACGCCATACCCTACATGTCACGCGTCGACGGCGGCACGCTCGACCTGGTACGTTCTTTTGGTATAGAAGTAGTAAGCTCAGCCAACATAGCGCAGCGTTTCGAGGCCCAGTTGACCAATGAACAGATCGCATCCCACCGCGAAGCCGGGCGCCGCATCATCGCCGTCAAAGACGCCCTGTTTCAAGAACTCGGCAAAAGGCTGCGCGCCAATCAACCTCTCGACGAATACAGTGTCCAGCAGCGCTTCCACACCCTCATGCAGCAGGCAGGAACAATCCCGGATATCCCCCATGTGGCAGTCAACGCCAATGCCGGCAATCCCCACTACGAATCCACCGCCACCAACCACAGCCCCATCCAGCGTGGAGACCTCATCCTCCTTGACTTCTGGGCACACCTTCCCGCCCCAGGCTCAATCTATGCCGACTATACCTGGATGGCCTTCGCAGGCACCCGTGAAGAGATCCCTCTCCACCAGCGCTCAGTCTTCGAGATCGTTCGCCAGGCCAGAGATGCCGCCATCACCTTTGTCCGCCAGCGACTCGCAAAAGATCAGCTCGTCGAAGGCAGACAGGTCGACGACATCACCCGCGCGGTCATTGCCAAAGCTGGCTATGCCGATCATTTCATCCACCGCACCGGCCACAGCATCGGCACATCCGTCCATGCCAACGGCGCAAATCTTGACAACTATGAAACCCAGGACGACCGCGTCCTCCTACCCCGCACCTGTTGCTCCGTCGAACCCGGCATCTACCTCCCCGAGTTCGGCATCCGCAGCGAAGTAAACCTGCTCATCCTCGAGCACGACGCCGAAGTCACAGGCGTCCCCCCACAACAAGAAATCACCCCCCTGTTATAACACTACAACCCTCGCATTCTTAACACGTATATAAGGTAACTTACCCGATATCTTATGAGAGAATCAAACATACCGGCCACGCCGGTCGCGCAAAACACCAGGAAAGCAAACCTATAACGGAGGAACAACTATGGGCAACGAATGGGAACAGGATCCCCAACAACTACCACCACAACCTGGCAAGGGCCAACCCAACCAGGATGACATAGACAGACGCATCGAAGAACTCAAGCGTACCCTGGCGCAAGGTGCCACCGAGGCGCAACTACGCATCAAACGGGTCGCCGAAAAAGCCAGCGAATACTGGCAACAGGCGCAGACCGTCAACGTACCACGTCAGGCCTCCACCGAAGAGGAACAACGTCTTCGCCAGCTCGCCAACATGTGGAGTTCCGAGAATTGGCGCGTCGCGCATGAACTCGGCACCTACATGGACATCATCTCCTGGAGCGTTGATGAAGTGTGGGAAGTCACACTGCAAACGCGCTGGGAAACACGCACCATGGATACGGTAACGGAACCCTACACTGGCCGTCCGCTTGGCAAGCCTCAGCCCTTGTTACCCGTCTGGGATTACGAACTCCCCCCGGTCACCGGCTTAAAAGCGCCTGCCACTCGCACACGCCTGGAAGGCCTGGACGAAGTCGTCGCCTGCACAAACTGCAACGGCACCGGGCGTGCTCTGTGCCCCACCTGTACCGGGCGCGGCTGGTACGTCTGCCCTGAATGCCGGGGCCGCACCAAGAAACGCTGCTCGACATGTCGCGGCCGCGGCTACGTCGCCGACTGGGTAGAGACCAAAAAGAAGCCCTTCTTCAAGAAACAGGCCGAAAACCTCGCCTCTTCAGTCAACGAAAGAGTGGCCGACGTCTTCGATGGTATTCGCCAGCAGGGGGTACCAATCCCCAACCCGGTAGATACTGACCCCGCCAACAAAGGCAAGACCGTTCCTTGCCCTGACTGCGTCAATGGAGAAGTTGATTGCACCTGTGGCAACGGCAAGCGCGTCTGCGAAAACTGCCAGGGCGCCAAATCAACGTTTTGCGCAACCTGTAGCGGCACTGGGAAAGTGGTTCGCCACCGCGAGATTGCCCGCCGCTTCGACCTGGTCACACAAACCAGGATCGTGGGCAGCAGCCCCATCCCTGAACGGCGCCTGGCCGCTGCCGGTGGAGAGGTAGTCTACAATACCGAGGTCAACGAGACCCTGCATCCTGACGCGGCCCCCGAAGGCGTCCCCATGGATGTCTGGCAGGCAACCGTTGAATTGGCTCAAGAAGAAAGCACAAATCAGGAGAAATACGGAGTAGAAACTCCCCTTGGAGGCACCCGTTCCAGCTTGCAGGTACTCGAACTTGTGCGCATTCCCTACACACGGGTAGATTACCGCTACGGCAATCAGGATTACACCTTCTTTGTCTACGATAGCAATGGGCAGGAGAAGTTCCATGCCGACCGCTATCCCGCCCGCTGGGACCGCATTGAGCGCCTCGTCCGCGCCATCTCCGCGGACCTGATGACGCCCGCGCAGCAGGATAGTGCAATCTCTAACCGGCCTGCTCCCGGCTACCGCGTCCCAATCGAAGTCCCACCCTACACCGTCACCGAAGACGAAGATGAAAACTTCTAACTCGTTTTCCCTCTCATCTCACATCAAGCAGGCAGATGTCCCGCACTCATGAGCGCGGGACATCTGCCTGCTTGATAACAAAAGCAGCTACTGGTCAAACGCAAGTTCTCAGTTTGCTTCAGCAACTCTCTGGCTCTTCTTCGCCAAAGAACCAAACAAGGTACCACCTCTTAATGCCCTGATCATCATCAGGTTAGCAATGATGATAACAAGGCAAATGGGGGGAATGAACCCATCCAGATCGATGCCTTCATTAAAAGGTGCACTCGGCTTGAAGGTCGGAAAAATCCAACCACCCATCAAGAAATGAAAATTGACGGTCTGAAATGCTGCCCCTGCAGCCGCCAGAATGACGATATAACAATAGGCAACAGCCAGGCCGTGTTGAGCTTCCCCGCGCATTCGTGGCTCACCCAAAAGCATGAGCGCTCCCCCAAGGAGAACCAGCCCGATGGCGACTTCTGACCACTCTATAAGATATCCCCAAATAACACTGTGCGGTACTATAACCGCTTGCAGTATGTTGACATACCAACCATTAGGATTATCTTTCATACCATCACTGAGCACACCAGCTAAACCCTGGGGAAATGTACCCGACAATAACTTATTGCCGCCCGACATCAACCATTCCCACCCGATAATAGCTTCTATTGCTGCCAATAAATAACGTGTCGATCGGTTCAACATGCTTTAACTTGTTTCCCTTCACTATGGATGCCACTTCAAAGCCAGTGCATTCTCTGTAATTATGGGGAGAGCGCATCACAATCGCATCACACGCCAATTACTATGCATCACTGATCAATCACAAAAGTATCTTCATTTCATCAAGTTCTTTCATCCTTGTGAGCATCTCGTGATATTTTGCTCCCAACACGTGATTAAACTGTGATGAGAAAAGCATATCCTGTTTAATAGGAAAGCATTGCTGTTCGTCATAGCAATGCCAGAGCGTTTGAAAGTCAAAGTACGTAAGCAATAATTTCAGGAGAACCAACCATGGCAGGCAAAGACGAAAAATCTACACCTACCCTCGATCATGCACCAACTACTGAAGCAGCGCCCAAGCCAATGAGTGCAAATAACGAAGGATCAGAACCTGTAGCTCGTTCATACTATAAAGCGCCTCCTCAGCGCAGAAAAAGCTTTATCTCACCATTTGTGGTAGTATTCATCGCGGTTGTGGTGATGATCGCCCTACTGAGTTATGGCCTTGGAGCCACAATGGCCGGGAATAACAGCGGCGTAAGTTCGAGCACTACTTCTACCAGCACATCTTCCTCGAGCAATATGAACACGTCGAACCCGACAACCGCTCCGGCGAATGTGCCTAATGCAACTCAGTCATACGGCGGACAACTTGCGAAATACGTCGTAGACCCCGACGGGGCCAAACACTTTACATTGACCGCGAAGCAGGTCATGTGGGAAACGGTTAAAGGCCATCGGGTGCTCGCCTGGACCATTGATGGTACAGTGCCAGGCCCGATGATTCGTGTCACCGCTGGCGACCATGTGCGTATCACCCTTATCAACCATTTCCCTGAAGGAACCGCTCTCCACTGGCACGGATTGATGGTTCCCCCTAGCGCGGATGGAGTTCCAGGTGTTGGTATGAAGCCAGTCATGCCAGATCAATCCTACACCTACGATTTCACTGTGTATAACCAGGATGTTGGCACGCACTGGTATCACAGCCACTATGACGACGTAGTTCAAGTTCCGGGTGGCATGTATGGAGCATTCATCGTAGATCCACGCCCTGGCACTCCTCAGGCTCAGCAGGCAATTAAAGCCGATGTCGAGGCCACAATGTTTGTCAGCGAGCTGGGCGGCTACTACGTCATCAACGGTAAGAGCTTCCCTGATACCCAGCCAATTATGGTAAAGCATGGTCAGACTGTTCATGTTCGTCTGTTCGGCGCAAGCGAAATGATCCATCCAATGCACCTGCATGGACACTTCTTTAACCTTGTTGCTGAAGATGGTCATATGCTCCCACAACCAATTCAGAAAGATACCCTGTCAGTCACCCCAGGCGATACTTATGACATCACCTTCTACGCCTGGGCGCCTCCAGGAAGTATCTACCCATTCCACTGCCATATCCTTGCTCACTTGATGAACCCTGGGCAAACAGGCTCCGAGATGGGCGGACTGATTACCTTGATCGAATATGCCAGGTAGCTGGCAAGCACACATGTGTTGGTTGTTCGCACCGCAGCACGAATAACCAACACCAGCGGAAGCGATTATCCATGAGGCGGAAAAGGCCGAGGGAACTGGTGGCTATGCTCTCATCGCCATGTCAACACATGGTCGTGGCGGTCTGGAGCGTTGGACGGCTGGCAGCGTCACAGAGCGCACCCTGCATCACACAAAACTCCCACTCTTCATCATACGTCCCCCACATAGCACACCTGGCACAGAAACACAGAAGCCTGCAGAGAAGGTGAAGGAGGAGCGCACCGCGAAAGAGAGCGCTCAAGACGAGGTAACGGTCATCGAGGTTAAGCAAGTTGAAGTAGAAACGTGGACGAACTAAGCTAACATCCTTTACTCCTTGCTCCACGCCTATCAGAAGAAAAGAAGCAGAAGTAACATGCTTGAGTCGCTCCACCTAAAAGGTCGAACTGGCTGTTCGTAGTATAATAATAGGCAGCTAGTTCGACCAAAAAGCATGTGAGGCCCGCAAGCGGGTCGAAGACCAAAGGTGAAGGATCATGTTTAAGCGAATTTTAGTACCTCTTGACGGCGGGACTCTAGCAGAACGCGTTCTACCTGTGGCCGCCCGTATAGCGCGAGCCTCCGTCGGCTCAATTATACTATTACGCGTGGTCAGACATCCCTTCGAGTACGGCTATGGGACCTACTCAATGCCAATGGCCACAATGACCCTGGGCGGTTTGGCGGATGCTGACATTGCCAATGCTACTAATTACCTGAAGGGGATTGCCTCGTCCAGCTACCTGGCAGAGGTGAATACTTCTATCGAAGTTCATTCCGGACCTGCGGCAATAGTGATCTTCAATGCCACTCAATCGCAACACATTGACCTGATCGTTATGTCCAGCCATGGAGATATCGGTCTCAAACGTTGGGTACTGGGCAGTGTATCACAAAAGGTGGCAAGGCACTCATCTGTACCTGTCCTGCTACTGCGTCGCAGTCAAGAAACATCCACGAAAGAAGCGCAACCACGTCCATACGCCGAATGGCCAATGCGCATCCTGGTACCTCTTGACGGCTCTGTTCTCGCCAGGGAAGCACTCATACCAGCAGCACAGCTCATTGCAGCGCTAGCAGCACCTGGACAAGGAGCAATGCACCTGGTACGGGTTATCAAACCCCTACCTTTGCACGGCGGCCAGGAGCTTGGTCCTACCACAAAAGAACACATGCTACAAAGAGCGAAAAAGTACCTCGGCTCTATCACAGAACACCTGAAGGGGGGTATCGCCGCCCAACTCAAGCTCACTGTTACCTGGTCTGTTGCAATCGATACAGACACAGCATCTGCCATCATTAGAGTGGCGGAAAATGGCGAAGATGCCGAGGGGAGTGGTGCCTTTGGCGGCTGCGATGTAATCGCCATGGCAACGCATGGCGGTCTGCAACGCTGGGCCATGGGCAGTGTCACCGAGCGTGTGCTTCAAGGTACCAAACTCCCCCTGCTGATTGTTCGCGCCCAGAATAAAACTAGCGAAAGTGAAGTGAACGAAGAAGAGGCCATGATCACCGTGTGAAGCTAGAGTGGCTGCCTCGAGTTTCACATGCTCTGATGATATGATGGGGCCAGGCGCCTGGCCCCATCATATCATCAGAGCATAAAGATCGGCGCTCGAAGTATCGAGCGCCATCAATATAACTCTATGAACTTGCCCTCATCAACTTTACGCACCACTTGCAGTGGGAGTAGGAGCCTTTGTATGCCTGAGCGAACCCGTCCACGGGGTTCCTAGCAGCGGCAGCACCCACCTGTCGAGGCCCCAGTAACCGGCGATGCGCCATGCCAGGATCAGGAACAGAGCCAGGAATCCGATGACGGGGTTGATGCTCACTGCACCTGAAAGCAGGAAGTTCATGTTCAGGAACACTCCGAAGAAGGCAGCAATGCCGGTCAGGCAGCCAAAGATCAACCCAAGGCCAATCAGGATTTCACCAAACGTGACCATATAGGCAAAAACCGCTGCATTCGGTAAGACAACATTCTGCAAGAACCACGCATACCATCCCTGCACGGCTGGGTGATCGCCAGTAGTTTGTGCCAGCGCACCTGCAACAAAACCTTTAATAGCGGCGCCATCATGCGGGCCAAACACCCAGGGGCTCCCTGCTTTTTGCCCAAACGCCGTAATGGTGTAAGAGTACCCTGTCAACTTATCCAGACCTGCGGTCAGCCATTCATAGCCAATATACAGGCGAACAATCAACCATAGCCAGGCCATCCGTGTATCTGCAAACAAAAATCTTGTAATCGCGGGCTCTGGAATCTGCGTAACTTCTTTCGGCTCAATATACTTCGCTGAACTCATAACTTTTTCCTCCTTTCGGATAGAAAACTTGTTTTTCCACCTCAACCCTTTGTGAGGTTTATTCTGATTTGATAAGTTCCATCCGACACTCTAATGATAAAGTTAGAAAATCACAGCCAGATCACTACGGGAGAGAGAGATATCACGGACAAATCACGACTACACAAATGAGGAGAAAGGTGACATTCACCCCTAATGCCCATGCTTTAGCATAGGAAGAAGCTGATCCCATTTCACTTCAACCTGTTTCTGTTCAGCATCCATACCCTCGGCCTGTAAGTCTTTGACGGAAACACTGTTATTGGCTAGCTCGCTCTCGCCGATAATCAGGGCAAAGGCCGCTCCCGAGGCATTGGCCTGTTTCATCTGCGCTTTCGGGCTGCGATCCCCATAACTCATCTCAGTCTTGATACCAGCCTGGCGCAGTTCTGCCACAAGTCGCACAGCCACTTCCTTGAGTTCAGCCGTTTTACCAAAGTAGACCACGAAAGCACGCGGTTTTTCTTCTAATGGCGGCACGATATCCTGCTTCTTTAGTTCCAGGATAATGCGCTCAACTCCTGCGCCGAAGCCAATGCCAGGCGTTGGAGAGCCACCAAGTAACTCCGCCAACCCATCGTACCTTCCACCTCCATTGAGAGCTAGCTTGTCAATCTCGGATGTGAACTCAAAGACCGTTCGCGTGTAATAGTCAAGCCCACGCACGATGAGCGAATCAAGAGTAAAAGGCACATTGTACAGCTTCAGAAATTGCTGCACTGCCGCAAAGTGTTCGCGGCATGGTTCGCAGAGATACTCAACAATCTTTGGCGCGGCCTTAATCTTCGCCTGATCCCACGGCTCCTTACAGTCCAACAGACGTAACGGATTCTTGTAAAAACGAACCTGGCAATCCTGGCAACAGTCGCTCAGCAGCGGACGGTAATACTCTTTCAGCATCTCAATATATTGTGGACGGCAGTTGCTATCACCTATACTATTAAGATTGACGCGGATGTGCTTCAGCCCCAGGGTTGTATAGAATTGATAGAGTAAGCCGACTAACTCCGCATCGATAGCCGGGTCGCCATCACCAATCACCTCGCATCCAAACTGGTGGTGTTCACGATAGCGGCCAGCCTGAGGCTTCTCTCTGCGAAAAAAAGGGCCAATGTAAAAGAGTTTCACAGGCTGTGGCAGCTTAAAAAGACCATTCTCCAGGTAAGCACGCACAGTTCCAGCCGTCCCCTCCGGTCTTAGAGTAATATTCGTGCGATGACCTTCCTTGTCGGCGCGGTCATCGAAACTATACATTTCTCTCTCAACAATATCAGTGCCCTCGCCAACAGTGCGATGAAAAACTCCCGTCTCTTCCAATATTGGAGTTTCAATGCGCCGGTATCCGTAAAGTTGCGCTACCTCAGTAGCCGTCTTCTCTACAAAGTACCAATAAGATTGCTCTTCGGGCAGAATATCTCTAAATCCTTGTAAAGCCTTATAGTTCTGGGACATACTATTTCCTTCTCTTCCACCTTGGTAGTAAATGCGAGGATAGTATAGCAGATGAGGAGATAGTGGCGCAACGAACCCAAACTTCTCGGGTTCGACTCTAATAATGCGGTTATATATTGCCAGTTCTCTTCTCCTACCTTCTTTACAAGTATCTCACGAGCACAACATGCCCAAAACTGGCTAGATACAGACTACTACTACTTGCCTGCTCAAATCGTTACACCCACTGTAACTGTGCGTTTAGATGCAACAGGGTAGCTCCTCGACAGTGGCTTCTCACTATGCTACACTAACTAGAGAAAAGAAAGGCTTTTCTCTTTGTATCGCCTGGTTTCGCTCGCGAGGAAGGCAAAGAAATGCCCGAAACCTTCTCAGAACGGTACGCAGCGCTGCTCAAAAATGATGTTTTCACTATTCAAGCCAGAGAAAACGTAAGTCAAGGGGCCGATGCTCTTACATGCGCCCTTGCATACGCGGAACAGGGTAAGCCTGAATTTTCACTGGCATATTTGCTCCTGTCAGACATCAGCGACAAAGAAAAACAAGAAATTCTTGCTGTCTCATATGACCAACGAGCGAACAATTCAGACCAAAAGGCAGAGCTGTTCGATTTACAATTCCATCGCCCCTTTCCACTCATTAAACTAGAAGCACAAAAAGATCGCCTAGCAGCTCAGCAAATACGGCAAGGACGCCGTGTCCGTCAAGATAGCGCAGCCAGGTTACGTCTAGATACAACATTGTGAAATATACCTAATCAATGCCAGCAGAACAAACCAAAAAGCTGATCCAGCGTGCATATGCGGAAGGTTTCAACAAGGGAATACTGGCTGTCGTAGATGAGATCTTCGCCCCCAATTTCCTTGATCGCTCTACTCCTGGCCAGGTGCCTGGCATAGACGGCGTCAAAGAGTACATTACGACCGTACGTAGAGGTTTTCCCGATATATTTGTGACAATAGAAGATGCGATTTCAACAGAGGACCGAGTTGTTGTTCGCACTACCTGGCGTGGTACCCACCTGGGCGAATATGAGGGCATCGCTCCAACAGGCAAAGAGGTGACAAGGACCATGATCCAGATTTTCCATGTTGCAGATGGCAAGTTGCTCGAGGAGTGGTCCGAAGGGGAAAGTCTGCGCCAAAAGATTGTTCAATAAAAAAAGAATTGCCATGCTCAAATGGGCATTGGCAATTCTTTCCGGTCACTCTTCATCACACATCCGCTATGTCAGTGTTGCTTGTCTCCTCCGCTTCATCATCCCCACCGTCATCCTGCGCAGCTTCCTCTTCCTCATCGAGGCCGTTCTGGCTATCCATTTTTTTACCATTCGTCGTTGCCACAGCAACAACAGTATCGCCCTCGTCGAGATTCATCATCCGCCTGCCCTGGATAGCTCGTCCTCCTCTAATAATATTACCAACATCCATTCGGATGACAACGCCTCCAGCAGAGATAATCATCAAGTCACTATCATTATCGCCGATTACACGCGCCGCGGCCACTGGCCCCGTCTTCTCCGTCACTTTCAAGGTAATAACGCCATTACCACCGCGACTCTGAGTGGGGTAATCATCTATAGGAGTACATTTCCCATAACCCTTCTCTGTGACCACCAGCAGTTCGCTATCCTTCGGCGTAAGATTAAGTGAAACGGCTCTATCATTCCCTTCGCCCAGGCGAATGCCGCGTACACCCCCACTCGTCCGTGAAGCCGAACGCAATTCTGTCACAGTAAAACGTATAGCTTTCCCTTGTGCTGTGATGATTAATACATCGTCGTCGGCATGCGCCAGTTTAGCGCCAATCAGTTCATCGTCTTCTTCCAGGTCCATCGCGATCAAGCCTGAACGGCGCACAACCTCGAATTCATCCATTGCCGTCTTCTTGACCTCACCTTTTTTTGTGGCAACGATCATATAGTCGCGGCTGACGCCCTTAGGCACATAGACGATAGCCGTTACGCGCTCACGCTGCTCTATTGCAATCAGGTTGATGAGATGTTCCCCTTTAGCAGTGCGGCTCACCTCAGGCAATTCATAGACTTTGAGTTGGAAGACGCGGCCACGATCCGTAAAAAAGAGCAAGCCATCATGGCTGTGCGCGACCAGCAGGTGTCGTACGGCGTCATCCTCGCGAGTGGCCATTCCCGTAATGCCTCTACCACCTCTGCGCTGCGCGCGATAGGTGCTGGAGGGAAGACGCTTGATATAGCCCTTTTCGGTCAGCGTTACCACAACCTCATCGTTAGAGATAAGGTCCTCGTCCTTAAACTCGCCTGCTTCGGCCTCCCCAAGGTCTGTACGGCGCGGATCGCCATATTTCTCTTTTAATTCCCGCAAATCATCCTTGATAATTTTGCGAATTTCCTGGATGTCGGACAGTAACAAATGATAGTAGTCGATGTTCTTCAGAACATCCTTTAACTCCTCTTCAATCTTGCTGCGCTCCAAAGCAGCCAGGCGGGCCAGGCGCATATCGAGGATAGCCTTGCCCTGCTCTTCCGAGAAGTTGAACTGGCGCCGCAAGTTGACAAGCGCGTCATCCGCTGCTTGCGATTGACGAATGGTGTTGATGACAGTATCCAGGTTATCGAGAGCAATTTTCAAACCCTCTAAAATGTGTTTACGAGCTTCTGCTTTGGCGAGTTCGTAGCGCGTGCGGCGCGTGATGACAATTTCACGATGGTTGATATGATGCTGGAGAAAGGCCTTCAGCGTCAATGTACGAGGTTGTTGCTCGACCAGCGCCAGCATATTCGCGTTAAAGGCGCTCTGCATCGCGGTGTACTTGAATAACGAGTTGAGAATGTTTTCGGGGTTGGCATCGCGCTTCAACTCAATGACCATACGCATCCCCTTGCGGTCGGATTCGTCACGAACTTCAGAGATACCATCTATTTTCTTATCGCGAGCTAACTCTGCGATCTTTTTTACCAGGTCTGCCTTATTGATCTGGTAGGGGAGTTCTGTGACAATAATACTAACACGACCACGCTCTGTTTCTTCAAAATACGTGCGAGCGCGCACCACAATACGTCCGCGCCCATTGGCATACGTGTTTCGAATACCCTCTCGCCCTTGAATGATCCCTCCTGTCGGGAAATCTGGTCCTCGCACAATTCGCGAAAGCTCCTCAGTAGTAGCATCAGGATGATCAATCAGGTAGCTAATGCCATCGCAGACCTCAATGAGATTGTGAGGGGGGATATTCGTTGCCATGCCCACTGCGATACCAGTGGAACCGTTGAGAAGAAGATTGGGCAATCGAGCAGGCAAAACTGTCGGCTCTTTGGTCTGATTATCATAATTTGGAACAAAATCTATTGTATCTTTGTCGATGTCACTCAGCAGCTCGTCGGCAATAGCGGCCATCTTGGCCTCGGTGTAGCGCATCGCCGCTGGGGGATCATCATCTTGCGAACCAAAATTGCCCTGCCCTAATACCAGCGGGTAACGCATTGACCAGGGTTGCGCCATGCGCACAAGCGAGTCATAAACAGCCACATCACCATGCGGGTGATAGCTTTTTAATACCTCACCAACGGTACCAGCACACTTGCGAAATTGCTTCGTGGATTGCAACCCCATCTGGTCCATTGCATATAATACACGCCGATGTACTGGTTTCAAACCATCTCGCACGTCAGGAAGTGCCCGGCTAACAATTACACTCATCGAATAGTCGAGATACGCACCAGTCATCTGTTCTACAATACTAACCGGTTTAATATTGCCCAGTTCCATTATGAGTCCTCACCAAAAATTTAGACATAGCCAGAAGGCGATATCGGTTGAAGTGTATACATGTGTGGAGGGTCTTAGAAAATATGTATTATTGAGCCTACCACCTTGTATTATAGCATACCTGGACTTTCACGGCAATAAGCTCAGAAACGCAACCATCGCTGCTTTTAGTGCATAACAAAGGTTTATAGAGAGTATGTAATGTAACTTCACATGGGTATGTAATAACGCTTATCCGCTTGCCCTCTAGGTTTTGGCGATTACCTGTGGTATTATTGAGTACAAGAGGGATTTCCAGGAGTGCAAGACGAGGTGACACGATGAGCAGCAAAACAAATGCGAAAGATAAAAAAGCCGCTCCGACCGAGATACCATACGATGAGCTTTGGCGTTCGGGGCGCTCTCGTTTTGGTCTACAACAACTCCGCTTTGGCAGAGACAAAAAATGGCATTTCTCGGGCCAACAGCCAGATGAAATGGTCATCAAGATTTTCCGAGAACACTGGTGGTTTCTCGTGGTTTCTGCTATGCCGCTAATCGGTGCGATGATATTTCTTATCTTGATATTCTGGGGCTCTGTGAAGTTAGCACACCCAATATGGTCCTTTCTTGAGCTCATGGCAGTTCTCCTCATTCTAGGCACGCTGGTATGGTTTATCTGGAGAGATTTCAGTAAATGGTACCTCAATACCTATATCATCACTAATAAACGCATTATTCATTCACGCGGTGTACTGGAACCTACTCGCCAGTCAACGCCTCTTGAAAACATAAAACAAGTGGGTGTTGACTTGGATACGATCTGGGGCTTTCTAATGCGCTATGGCACCGTCCATATTTACCTGACTGGCGGCGATTTCATCATGAAACATATACCAAGCCCTAGAAAGGTGAAAGAGGCGATAGATAGGGTCAGTGAAAGTGTTAAGGCCAAAAAGCCCAAAGAAGAGAAACCACCTACTCCTGCTCACCCCGAGGTAGCTGCCGTCATTGATGACCTGTCCAAGGCGAAAGAACCACCGCAGCTTGAAAATGCGGATGAGGAATATATTCTGCGCAACCCCAATGGACGCCTTGGACCCAGGCGCACTTTTGGCGGCATATTGCGTATTTCCTGTGATGTGCGTTACACTTCCGGTGAGTTTACCGTCAGATATATTCAACGCTCCCGCTACGTTTTGTACCGTAAGGCCACGCTTCCCCTCCTGGCCATATGTTTTGTGCTCTTTCTAGCTTTCTACATACCGGTGTTGCTGCCGTTGGTGACCTCAAACCTATCACAGTGGTGGATTGTCATGGGCATCATCGTTTTATTGCTCATCTTTTCTATCGGCGCAATTTACTCGAACTACGTGGACGATGTGTTCATTCTGTCGAACAAACGTATTATTGATATCCATCGCCGATTCATCTTCTTTTTTGAGGATCGCAAAGAGCTTGAATACAAAAACATCAAAGATCTCAAGGTCAGGGTCCCTGGTCTACTGCAGCGTCTCCTTGATATTGGTGATGTGTACCTGGAAGTAGCCGGAGCCCCCAGCATCGTCTTACGAACCGTGGACCATCCTTTTTTCGTGCTGGATAAGATCAATGAAATTAAAAATTACGTAGCGAAGGCAGCTGCCGTCAAGAAAGAAAATGAACAGAAGGAGGAACTGCACAAGTGGTTTGGGAAGGTGGCCACCAGCCTGGTCGAGGCTTCACAAGTGAAGGGCGCACCAAACCTGAAAAATCTGGATCTGATTGATGCCATGGTGATAGCTAATGAGTTGGGCTTTCAGGTTACAGTATTCGACGAACAGCCATCAACAAAGCCAGATATACCGCCTGGGCGAGTTGTCCATCAAAATCCACCAGCCGGTACAGTCATTCAACCAGGTGGCGAGATCCAGGTTGTGCTGAGTAGAAGAGCCACTACAGCAGATCTGCTGGATTATTAGTATATTGGCATCGTAATAGCGCTGTTCATAGATGCCGGTTCGACAGAAGCCAGTGGTAATGTGAATACCAGCCGCGCTCCGCTATTGGGAGCTTTCTCTGCCCAGATTGTCCCTCCGTGCGCTTCAACAATTGCACGCACTATCGCCAGCCCCAGACCACTTCCACCAGTCACTGCCTGGCGAGAGAAATCGACCCGGTAAAAGCGGTCAAAGACGCGCGGCAAAGCTCCCGTCGGCATACCTTCGCCGCTATCAGTGACAGAGACCACAAGCTGATTCTCGCACTGGATAGCATCGATGGTTACAGTTCCCCCCGCAGGTGTATAGCGTAAAGCGTTGTCACACAGGTTTGAGAAAACCCGCATCAGCATATCGGGATCAGCTTTAATTGGCGGCAGATTATACGCGATACTATTCATCGGCTCTACATTCGTGCGCTCAAACTCGGGTGCCAGCACAGCCAGAACTTCATCTACCAGCGCGGCAAGCCGCACCGACTTCCACTGCGGTTGAAGAGCTCTCATTCCTCCATCCTCCACCTTTGCCATCAAATGCAGGTCTTTCACCAGGCGCCGCAGGCGTAACGTCTCGCGCACGATAATCCGCCCCGTCGCCTCGTAGTCCTCACGGCTCTGGTTCACCCCATCTACCAGCGATTCGCCCAGACCTGCAATTGCTGTCAATGGCGTTGCTAAATCATGAGTGATATTCATAATGAGTTCGTGCCGCCATAGTTCTTGTTGGTGCAGTTCATTCACGTCATTTGCCAGCTTTGCTGCCATCTCATTAAAAGTGTTGGCAAGCTCGTCCAACTCACCATGCGCACTCGTTGTAACGCGCACATTATAGTTCCCCGAAGCTAACACACGGGCCGTTTTTGTCAGGTTAGCCAGTGGACGTGTAATGGTGCGCGAGAAAAGGATCGCTGCCAGTGCAGCCAGAACAACCAGGCTAGCTGAGGCAACCAGGACCGATGAACCTACAGCCGCTATAAATGGGGGCACAGAATTCTGTGCTGCGGAAAGAGGGGTCACTGCTAGCACACCCACCACTGGCCCACTATCATGTCCGCCCGCAAAAATCGGTTGCACCACAAAAGGACGTGGTAGCCAGAGAGGTCTTCCAGAGCCCAACTGGCCCGTAGAGATAACTCCCTGTTGGCTACTGATTATTGCACTGCGCAGGCCCACAAAATCACCCTGGTGGAGCGTTGGGTCAGCCAGTGCCACAACAAACGCGGCAAAAGTATTCTGACGCAACCCGAAGTGCGGATAGACAGGTTGATTGCGGTGGTTAAGCACAACAAGCAAGTATTGCTCGCCTTGATAGCTATGCTCTAAAACATTGGAAAAAGATCTGGCAGAGGCGCTCGCCAGGCTAAAGCTTTGACTGTAACTCTCGCCAATACGCTGCGCACTATCGGAAGCAAAGCTAGCAAGTCGATTATTCTGGTCGATACTGTAGTAGTGGACGATTGCCGAAATGACCGAAAATGCCAGGAGAACTATCGCGAGCATAACCACCAGCATAGATCCTAAAGCCAGTCGCCAACGTATACTTTGCCACCAATGTATTCGCATTTCCTTCCCTCTTGAGATTATGACACTGTACTTTGTGCTACCCTTGCTCCCTCAGGCAGCAACAAGCCCTACCCTACATTCAGGGTACGGTTGCTTTCGTTTTTACTTCGAATCTGTAACCTACACGCCAGACTGTGGTAATATAGCGTTGTTCATAATTCGCCTCAATTTTTTTGCGCAATGAGCTGATATGCACATCAATGGTATGTCCATCACCCAGGTAATCGTAGCCCCATACTTTATTCATCAATATTTCGCGGGTAAATACCCTGCCGGGCGATTGCGCCAGCAATGTAAGCAGATCAAACTCCGTCGGCGTCAAAGCTACCTCAGCCCCGTTGACCTCAACTCGACGCGCAGGAAGGTCAATGGTAAGTCCAGGGAAACGCAAAACAGTTTTCGCAGTTAAGGATGGTTCAGAAGATGGAGCAAAAACCGCAGGGGCTTCTCCTCCTTCGGAGCTTCCTACTCTCCTCAAGATCGCTCGTACTCTGCTCACTAACTCACGCGGGCTAAAGGGCTTGACGAGGTAGTCATCCGCGCCCAGATCAAGCCCTTCGATACGATCTTCCTCACTTACTCGCGCTGTTAACATGAGAATAGGTGTTTTTGACCACGCACGGATTCTCCTGCAAACCTCGAAGCCATCTATAGCCGGTAACATAATATCCAGAATGACCAGGTCGGGATGCAATCGCGCGTGAAGAGCCAGGCCATCCGCGCCATCTTTCGCGACCGCAACCTCGAAGCCTGCGTCTTTCAGATAGAGACTGAGCAGGTGAATAATTCCTTCTTCATCTTCAATAATAAGGATTTTTTTAGACATCTTTCGTTCCAACTCCACCAAACGCAGCATGTTGCTTCATCGTATAGTATCATAACACGGGTACTAGAATTAAGGTACCCGCGAACAGCACAACCACAGGCCTTTTCTCAAATCTTGAGAAAATCTTGAAGTTTACCTTACAATTCCTTCATTTCTCGGTAGTATGCTAAGGGTGTCACCAAAAAATTGTGATAAACACCAGGCTATATAGCAATACAATAGAAAGTTAGATAGCATATTCATATGAAAAAAAGAACTATTTTCATCATCGGTGGAGTCACCCTTTTGCTACTGGCTATCCTCTTTGGCGCTTTCTTTGCAGGCCCACTATTTGCGCTGGCTAATGTCAGTCTAACGACAGCTGGCACACCTACTACGACAACAAATCCCTACTGTGAGCAATATCTCCAGGACCTGGCACATCGGCTGAACGTCTCGGTCAGCACCCTGCAACAAGACAAACTGGCTGCCATGGAGGATGTCCTGAATCAGCTCGTGAAGGATGGAAAGTTGACGCAGTCGCAGGCGGACGCCATGAAGCAGCGACTTACGTCCCGCCACGAGTGTAGCGGAAAGGGTTTATACGGGCAACACGCCATTCTCAGCCAATTCCTGGCGAAGTATCGTTCCGACATAGCGAATGAGGTAGCCCTGGGGTTACATCTCAGCACAGATCAACTTGTCTCTCAGTTGAAGTCTGGGAAGAGCTTGAATGACATTGCGACCGCACAACACGTCTCTTCCACGCAGTTGAACACCATCGTGTCAAACGCAATCCACGATGCTCTTAGTAAGGCGGTAAGCGCTGGCGACCTGACACAAGCTCAGTCTGACTCGTTCTCGCAGTTCTTGCAGAGCCATCCGCAGCTCCTGGATCGTCTCTTGAACAAGCACTTCAGTCATTAGGGAGCGAAAGTTACAAACAGCAGAGAGTTCGTGAGGAAACAGTCACAATATACAATCCCCTTTCCTTCTTCTCTCTCGTGCTAATGGAAAAGGTAGGTACAATGCCGATTGTACCTACCTTTTCCATCTCCTGCTCTAAACCAGCCCAGAATACCCACAAATGAGAGGTCTACTCCTTTTCCAACAGTTCCAACAGCACCCCATTGGTTCCCTTGGGATGAAGAAAAATGGCTCGTCCTTCGGCAGCAACGCGTGGCTGTTTGTCAAGCACCGGCGCACCTTTTTCTTGCATTTCCGCCAGCGCTGCCTCGATATTCTCAACTTCCAGGCAAATATGGTGCAGACCTTCCCCACGTTTCTCTATAAACTTTGCCAGGCTGGAATCAGGGGTAGTTGGCTCAATCAGCTCGATCACACTCCCGGCAGGGCCGCCCAGCGGGAGAAAAGCAATACGCACCTGTTCGCCTGGAACCTCCTTTATCTCACCTGGTGTAATACCCAATGTATCGCGATAAAAGACAAGGGACTGCTCGATGTTCCGCACAATAATGGCTACGTGGTCGATGCGCTTTGGCATGTATAGCAATCTCCAATCAGCTCATTACACGTTCTAAGCATTCTACGGTGTGCCAAGCGCATGATTCTCGCACTCCACGAGGTGAAAATCCGTCTCGCGCAGCAGATGCGGAATGATCGCAAAGATGCCCGCGCTGCGTTGAATAGAACTTGTGATGGTACGCATTGCCATCAATGCTCCTATGCGCGTCTCCTCGCTATAATGGAGCAGATCTGCCAACTGCTCAAATTCCGCCAGCGTAAGCACCTCAAATGCCAAATCCGGCTTGACCAGAATGCTCAAATCAAGATCAACGTAGGAGAGGCGTTCAATTTCAATTGAGGCAGGCTGAATAATGGTTGCATAAGTATATTTTAGTACACGATCATCATAAAATGCGCTGAGTGTATACCAACGTAGTGGCCAGTAATATTGTAAACAATCGTAGTGAAGTGGGCGTGTGTTTGTTGACCAGTGCATGAGCGTTCCGGCAGGCAGCCAGAGACGTAAACAGTCACTCGATACTTCTGCCAATAACTCATCACTCAGCTGCGTACTCTGATGAAGCCTGTAGGCTTGCCAGGACCCTCGCACCATCTGATCATAACTGCGACTCTCCACCTGAAAGTCTGGTTGCATGATAGCTCTCCCTTCCGTCGGACCTCATAGTACGCAAATTCTTTGATATCGTCAAGCCCGCAAACAAATAGTCCCGGGTACATTACTATATATTTCTCTATTACTTACGAGAAAAAGAGTGATGCATCTCACCTTCGCCGCTGCAGTGTTGTACAATATAATGCAGAGTAAGGAAAGCAGAATCAGAGTAATATATGCGGTGTCCAAACTGTCAAACTGTTAACCCACCAACAGCAAAGTTCTGCCTTGAATGTGGCAGGCGTTTTGGAGTCTGCCCCAATTGCGGTACTGTCAACCCGACTTCAGCTAAATTCTGTATCGAATGTGGTATAGCCTTGCAAGCGGGAAAACAAGCTGAGTCCAGGCAGCAATCGCTCCTGCACGCGAACGGACACACACAACCGCTTCCTCTCAGTTTGACAAATCTACCTGAAGAACGCCGTGTCGTTACAGTCATGTTTGCAGATATCATCGGTTCAACGCCATTGGCAGATCGCATGGACCCTGAAGACATGCGTGCCATACTCTCCAGCTACTTCAACCTGATGACCGAACAAATACGCAAGCACGGCGGCACCGTTGAGAAATACATTGGGGATGCCGTCATGGCAGTGTTTGGAGTACCCTTAGCACACGAGGATGATCCTGACCGCGCAATACGGGCTGCCCTCGATATGCAGGCAGCGCTTGCCCGTTTTAATGAACAACGGCATGCTCAAGATCCGGAGGCTACACGTCTCCAGATGCGCATTGGCATCAACTCGGGAGAGGTAGCTGCTACCAGCGATGCTCATGATAACAGGCGCGATTTTCTTATCACGGGCGATGCGGTCAATGTTGCCTCGCGGCTCCAATCAGTTGCTAACCCTGATACCATCCTTGTAGGAGAGCGCACGTATCTCTCGACGAGGAACGTATTTGATTTCCATGCGTTAGCGCCCCTGAGGATCAAAGGGAAAACGGATCCAATTTCCGCGTGGGTGGTAACCGGACTGCAAAACAATACATCTGCCATCGCGCAACATCCGCGCGGTATCGAAGGACTGGAAGCGCGACTGGTTGGACGCACATTGGAACTCGCACTGATGCACGCAACCTATGCACGTGTCCAGGCGGAACAACGCCCACATTTAATTACCCTGCTTGGTGTACCAGGTATCGGTAAGTCACGATTAGTACACGAATTCCTCCAGAGCGAAGAGGAGACAGCCAAATGCACCACCTGTGAGGATGGGCTGGTCGCTCCTCGTATCTTACAAGGACGTTGCCCACCTTATGGTGAAGGGGTGACCTATAGGCCGCTGGTTGAGATTCTCTATTCGTTGCTTAGTGTGCGCAATGATGAAGCAAATGAAACGTTAGAGAGCCGATTTAACGACTTTGTACGCGAAACCTTGATCAACGCCAAAAGTGTTGAAGACCCCGTAGAGGTAGGCTCCGCTATCATTCGCAGCGTGGGCAGAAGGACCAGCGACACAACTCTTGAACAACAATACATGGATCAACTCGAAAGAGAGCGCCCTCTTAGCGCTAGCACACTGAAGAAAAATACAGAACAGAGCAGTCAGAGCGCTCCACAGATGGCTTTGATGCGAGCCTGGCGTGTCTTCCTGGAAGCATTGGCTCATCAACAGCCACTGATTATTGTCATTGATGATCTCCAATGGGCAGATGAAGCGCTGCTTGATCTGCTAGAATACTTAACGGACCGCATCACCGATGTGCCTATACTTTTCCTTTGTCCTGCTCGTCCAGATTTATTCGATCGACGGCGTGACTGGGGTGGCGGACGCCGCAACTTTACTACTATTGTTCTGGAATCGCTTTCAAAAGAGGAAAGTAGTGACCTGGTTGATGCACTGCTTAAAACAGAGGAGATTCCAGGCGTGTTGCGCTACACTATCCTCAACAGGGCCGAGGGCAATCCCTTTTTTGTCGAAGAGATCTTACGCATGCTTATAGACCAGAAAGTGCTCATCAAAGAAGACGGGTACTGGCACATAGGCACGCAGAATGAGAGTATACTCAGCGAATTAGCTAGCCCCGTTGCACCACCAGACGATACACTGATAGATCTACATTACGTTTTTCCTCTTCCTCGCGTGCCCGATACAATTCAAGGGGTGCTCGCGGCCCGCGTCGATTTACTGAGTCCCATAGAGAAGCGGGTACTACAACACGCCTGTATTATCGGTCGTACCTTCTGGCTTTCGGCGCTCATTGAACTTGCCTCAGACATTCCTGCCACTATCATTCTTGAAACGCTTGACTCGTTAATACAACGCGACTTTGTCGAAGTGGCTGAAAAACAATCACGTAGTCCCGTAAAGAACGACTATGTCTACACTTTCAACCACATTTTGATTCGCGATGTGGTCTATAACAACATCCCACGGGCACGTCGCTCCCAGGAACACGCTCAATTGGCTCTCTGGCTGGAAGATAAGATTAAAAACAATGCCGAGGCCTTTGCTGAACTGCTCGCCTACCACTATCAACAGGCATTGAGTATGTGGTCAGCAGGTATAGTTCCGAACGCTATTACCAATCCCAACTCGCCAGAATCCACGAGTAATCCTCCAGTACGCTTAACACGTGCTGAATTACGCCGTCGTGCCATTACCTACATTACCATCGCAGGTGACCAGGCTCTTCGTAGCTATTTCACCATTCGAGCAATCCAGGCCTATAGTGAAGCATTAGATTTATTGGTCGATAGTAGAGCAGACTCACAAACCATCGCAGGGATGCACGAGAAACTCGGAGGAGCTTTTACCCAGCGAGGTAATCTTGATGAAGCATGGCAGGCATATCGACGAGCGCTCCAGTTGGTGACGTCAGAACCACAAGCAGAGCGAAGCCGCTTGCTTCACCTCTATAATCACCTATCACAGCTGGGGTCACGCTGGTTGGCTCTATTCAATACCAAGCCTGATGTACAGGAGATACGTACATACATCGATGAAGGGCTGAAGCTATTAGAGGGACAACCAATCAGCGGCCAAAACGCTGAATTCCTTACGTATCAAGCATTCTGGTATGCACGCAATCAGGAGGAGTCCTCTGGCACGCAGGAAAGAGCGAAGTTTGCCGATTTAGCCCTACAAAGCGGCAATGAAGCATTGCGCATTGCCGAAGAATTGCACGATATCCATGCGCTCTGGCTAACACTGGATGCGCTGGCTTACATATATACCAAGCAGCATAAGTACGATGATGCTCACAAGATTCAACATTATCGCCAGAAATTTGCTGATCAGATTAAAAGTCGTGTTGAACTCCAGGATCTTTACTTCTCACTTGGCTGGGCACATGAAGAAGTCAGTGATTATCCCACATCTTTACAATGGTTGGGTTACTCCTGGCGCATTGCACAGAGCATGGAAAGCCCCTCTATTTTGCTGAACTGTTTAATTGGCCGTATGCTCACCTGGCAACGCTGGAATCGCTGGGACGAGGCACAGCAAGCAGCCAGGAGCATATTACACATGGTCGAACAATACCAGCAGAACGAACAGTGGCAGTTTGAAGCCCTGGAAACGCTGACGCTCATCTCTTATCTCACTGGCCAAAATGATGAAGGGGACGGTTACCTTCGCCAGTACAAACGGCTTTTGGAGCGCTACTGTACACTGGGCGATTCAGAGCCAACTATGCCCATTATCCACCTGGCACGGGAAGACTGGACACGCGCGGCCGCAGAATATCGAGACTTACTGGAACGCAGCGAGCCGTTTCCTTCACCTAATATGCTGGCTTTACTGGCGGAACTTGTCGTTATTACAGGCGAAAGCGTTAAGGTGCAACAGGCAAGTTGTGAAAGAGCTGTAACCGCCTCTGAACAATCTGGTACACAGCGAAGCCTGGCCATTGCCCTGCGTGCTCGCGGCAGGATGCACCTGGAACGACAGCATTGGCAGCAGGCGGAAGCAGATCTGAAACACTCTCTCAAGTGGGCAAAAGACCTTGATCTCCCCTGGGATAAAGGTAAAGCCTTCTACTGCCTGGGACTACTCTACCGCCGCCGCGCTGATGTACTCTATAAGGACAACCCGGACAAACGAAAAGGCGATCTTGGCCGTGCCCACTTCCACTTTGAGAAGGCCCTGGGATTTTTCGAAGCACTTAAAGCGGTACATGACGTCGAACGTGCCCGCCTCGCCCTGGCCCAAGGCCATACAGCGCCTGTATAGGCCCTCGTAAATGGTATCTCAGTTCTGAATCTTCTTTATTAAAAGAGTAAAGGTGCAGCAAGTTTGTAGCACTTGTTGCACTTGTTGCAGATGTATCACTTGTATCAGCATGTTCTCCTTGAGAAGAAAGGATGAGAACCGTGCCTCGTCTCAATAAGTGCTCATATCTATTACCAATAGACCTCATTGAGCGTCCCATCGAAGTTCCCGGCAATGGCATGCTGAGTTCCTTCATCGGCGACATAGTAGCCTCCAACATCAGCAATCCCGCTCGCGAAGTTAGCCAACACGTCTTGATGGACGCCCTGACCAGATCTCCAGTATACCTCGGTCAGATTGCCGTCACCGGTCCCGACAATGGCATGCTGAGTACCTTCGTTAGTAACATAGTAGCCTGCTACTCCGATAATAGAATTGCTGAAGTTGGTCAGCACATCCTGATGGACGCCCTGGCCAGACCTCCAGTATACCTCGGTCAGATTGCCGTCGCTGGTTCCGACAATCACGTGCTGAGTGCCTTCATTGGCGACATAGTAGCCTCCGACTTCAACAATTCCACTCAGGAAGTTGGCCAATACGTCCTGATGGACGCCCTGGCCTGACTTCCAGTATACTTCGGTCAGAGTACCGTCATTGGTCCCGACAATCACGTGCTGGGTGCCTTCACCGGTGACGTAGTAGCCCGCTACTCCGACAATGGCATTGCTGAAGCTAGCCAATACATCCTGTGAAACTGAAGACATAAGGTTCCTACCTTTCTTCCGCTGTTCTAAAGTTTTTTTTGTTTACATCTAAACATGGATGGTCAAACTGTTTTTCTCAATGAGAAAATGCAATCCAATGAGGAAGACGTCAGAAGCAGTGGTTTTTGGAGTGCGAATAGCAATTTGGGAACCTCTCAGTATATACCAACCGCATCGGTGAAGGCTTGACCTGGAAGCGTTGCCAATTGCTGTACCAGGCTCAATTCGTACGCATCTGCGCGGGGTACCCCTGGTCGGAGAAGATATGCTACGGGGTTTGCTGCCAGCAATAAGCCGAAGCGCACGATGTAGCGCGCTGTCGGAAGTATGGGTGCAGGCGTCGTATCCGTCTTATCAGTAGCAGTTGCTACCACCAGGCATCCGATGGCAGGATTGGATGCGGAGATAAGCCGTACTATAGCATCCGTTGACTCTCCAGCTTGAGGCCCGGGCGCCTGACCACTTAAAACAAACTGCCGAGCAACGATGCAAGCCGGATCGTCGGCGACCTGTACGGCGCCGGTTATGAAAGGTTGATATTTTCCATTTATCCCTCTGGTTTTCGTATACGTATATATGGGTGGACCGAGGTCTGGACCTAGAAGTACGTTTACATGCCATACGCTATCCCAGGCAATGCGAAGCAAAAGCAGTTGTTGACCCAGCCCTGGACCTACAAAGCCTACCGGTTGATCGCGCGCAACGATGCGACCATTTCCTGTGGCGTAGTTCCAAGAGGAGCGTGTCATGGCAAGAGCAAACCACCCTGATGCAATGGAGGCCGCGGTTCGTTGCTGCCTGAACTGCCAGGGAGCAGAACAGAGTTGCCGGCAATCTTGCCTATCGATTCCACAGAGCAGGCCACTGTGGGTTTGCATATTTGCAAAGCATACCCAATTGCTGTTGGTATCCAACTGGAAGTGAAGTGTGGCTCGCAGAGGTTGCCGCGCTGTAACCGGACCGCTCTCTCTGGCATACTGCTCCCCCGGCTGCACCATTTCGCTTGTAAAGAGCTTCCCAAGCACTACTTGTATTGTGCCCACCAGTGCTGTTCGCTGCTCAAGGGGCAATGTGTTCAGCGACTCATGCAGAAGAATAACCTGGTACAACGACGATTTGTGTACGACAGTATCAAACGCAAAACGACAGGTATCATCGCTTGCGAAAGGTATTGATAGCAGGCAGGACTGCGGCTGGAAGGGAGCGGCGAGCCAGGAAATAAGATGATGTCCTCTCCCTAATTTGAGCGGTTCGTCGACGCCGATGCGCGGGAGACGTATCTGGTGTCCATCGACAAATACTTTCGCCCATGGTATATCTTTATCCATGTAGAAGCTATCATAGCCTGGCGGCAGTGCCGGGGTAGAAGCGGGTATGAGAGGAAGCACTGCCTGCTGCATCATACTTTGCATCGTGGAAAAGCTATTCGGTATCACCTGGAAGGCTAGCAACACTGCACTTGCGACAATAGCCAGGCGCAATGACCAATTCGGTTGATGTCGTGTGGAGCGTATTTTCGGTGGCAGAGGCACGAAAGGAATATTGTTGCGATCACCGATAATACTCGGTTGATCGAGACTGATTATTTCTACCTCAAAGTCATCCTGCGGTTGTTCATGTTCTTCTATCTCGTTCACGAGTTGGCTCCCACGTCTATTGCCCTTTGGGTAATCTTTTTAATGCTATACAAAATGTTGGTGTAATAGTGCATAACAGAAAAGCCAGGAAGCCACCTCCCTGCTACCAGGAAAAGGTTAAATGCCTCAAATGCGAACAAAACTCCAAAAACGGAGAAACATACCCAATCGTATTAACTCTGCATGAGTAGTATATAACAGGTATGGTAGCGGTGTCGAGGATTCGAGTGGAAGAATACCTGTTGCTGGCAGATAAAATGATCGCTTGCACCCTTACAGATAAGGTCCTGGGCTACCTTAAAGACAGCAAAATATAGAGAAAAAAGGCTGTTCCCCACTTTAAGTGTGCCTGCTTGCTCCCACTGGATTGAAATCTCGCTCTAGATTGTTCTACAGAGAAAGACTTTGTATCCAAAAATGAGGTGAAGGAGGATGGAAGTGTCGCCGTTTCTGCTTTTAGCTGATGCCCCCACCAACTTTTGAGTCAGTTTGTAAGCCAGTGCAAAACGTTAATGCACACTCAGTGTGTTGTATAATGTAAGCATAAGCGTACACGTTGTATCCTTCTGAAAGGAGCATGCACTATGCCATCACTGCTCACGCTCCCTACTGTTGATGGGGTAGAAATTACGACCATCATGGACAACTCGCTGGATCTGCTTATGGCTTCGACCTCCGTAGCACGGCGTTTCCCTTTGCCAGCCGATGCCCTCACACGCACGCAACTCCGTGCAGAACACGGTGCCTCTTTCTTGATAACAGTTATTGACCAGGGAAAGCGTGCAACCATTCTGTTCGACACAGGAGTCAGTCCTGATGGGGCGCTTCAGAATATCGCTGTGCTTGGCATCGATCTCAGCACCATTCAGGCCATTGTCCTCAGTCATGGTCATACTGATCACACCCATGGCCTGGATGGCTTCCTCGACAAGCTTGGCAAACGGCGCATGCCTATTCTGCTGCATCCCGATGCTTTCCTGAAACGACGCCTGGTGTATAACGACAATCGCGTGTTGGATCTACCGCCCCCGTCACTGCATGATTTACAGCGGGAGGGGATCGAACTCCTGGTGGAACGTGGACCATCGTTTCTCATCAATGGGACGCTGCTGGTCACTGGACAGATTGAGCGTACGACCGAGTTTGAACAAGGGTTTAAGATTCAACAGAAGGAAATCGATGGCACCTGGCAACCCGATCCCTGGGTCTATGATGACCAAGCGATTGTCATCAACGTGCGCAACAAAGGCCTGGTGGTGCTGACGGGCTGCGGGCATGCCGGCCTGATTAACATTCTGCGACAAGTACGCTCACAGACGGCTATCGAGCAGCTCTATGCTATCGTGGGAGGCTTCCATCTCACCGGAACCCTCTTCGAACCCATTATCCCACAGACGATAGACGCACTCCACCAGATGACTCCCACCATCGTTGTGCCCGCCCATTGCACTGGCTGGCGTGCAACTCAACGCATTGCTCAATCCATGCCAGAGGCCTACCTACCTAACAGCGTTGGGACCACCTTCGTGCTCACAGCAGAGCCTTGAAACAGCCATCTTCATTGACCTCATTTTTCAGGGGGACTCTCTCCCTGTAGAATGACATATCAATGAAACGGTAGCAAGCAGACACACTTAAAGTGGGGAAGAGCCATTAAAACCCACATTCCGCAGTTTGCAGTTGCATTTTTCGCAATATTCCTTGTAGAGAGGATCAATGAGAGAGAGTTTCTTGATAACGCTTCATAATTGAATGGCTACCCACCTTAACCCAAGAAAACTTGAGGAGCATGGGTTCTCGACTGCAGTTCGTTCCTCTACCGCTTCCTATTTTTCTTCCGCGACAGCTTTGCCATCTTGCTCTTTGCTTTCTTCTGCATGGCCTTTTGCTTGTGAGTCACCTGAGAGGAAGCAGGAGCGAATGTTTCTGAAGCCTGAGGAGAGGGCAAAAGGCTCTCTCTCCACTTACTTACTTGCTTGGG
>VBHI01000029.1 GCA_005881495.1 Chloroflexota bacterium | reverse complement strand
AGCCCCTGGGTCGAGGCGTCGGGCGACGCCTGCGACCACTATCACCGCTACCGCGAGGACATTGCCAGGCTTTCTGATCTGGGCTTCACCCTCTATCGTTTCTCGCTGGAGTGGTCACGCATCGAGCCGGAGGAGGGGGAATTCTCGCTGGCCCAGCTCGACCATTACCGGCGCATGCTAGCGACGTGCCACGAACGCAATCTCACCCCGATGGTCACGTTCCACCACTTCACCTCGCCGCGCTGGCTGGCCGCTTCTGGCGGCTGGGAGGCGCAGGAGACACCAGAGAAATTTGCCCGCTTCTGTGAGCGGGCAATGGCCCACCTGGGCGACCTGATCCCGCTGGCCTGCACGCTCAATGAGGTCAACATCGGCCCACTCCTCACAGCTATAAGAGTGGGGGGCGCGGCTCGCTCGGAACCGTGGTTTGAGGCAGCCGCCCGTGCCGTCGGCAGCGACACCTCGCGCTTCACTCCGTTTCTATACGCCAGAGGCGAGCACGGTCGCGAAACGATCCTGGCCGCGCATCGACGAGCCGTGGAGGCGATCAAGGCGGGGCCGGGAACATGCGAGGTTGGACTCACCGTGGCGATGCAGGATATCCAGGCGGGACCCGAAGGCTCGGAGATGGCCGCACGCATGCGTCGGGAACTGCAAGATGTTTACCTGGAAGCGACGCAGGGCGACGATTATATTGGTGTCCAGACCTACTCTCGCCAGCGGTTCGGCCCGGATGGTGCCCTCCAGCCAGAAGCGGGTGCAGAACGCACTCAGACGGGAGACGAGTTCTGGCCGGAGGCACTCGAATCGACGATTCGGTACGCGAGTGCGACGACGGGTCTGCCCGTCATCGTAACGGAAAACGGCATCGCCACCGTCGACGACACGCGGCGGATTGCATACATCGAGCGTGCGCTGCGCGGCGTCGCTGCCTGCCTGCGCGATGGGATCGACGTGCGCGGCTACACCTACTGGTCGGCCCTGGACAACTTCGAATGGATGAGCGGCTATCGTCCGACCTTCGGCCTCATCGCGGTCAATCGCCTGACACAGGAGCGCATGGTCAAGCCGAGTGCCCATTGGCTGGGACGTATTGCGCGTGCCCATGGATTCTGATCGCCTCCATCAATAACGCACGACGAGAAGGAGCAAGACATGACAGCATGGTCTGAAGGTAATGTGCAGGCCAATGGTATCACCATTCATTATTATCGCACCGGCGGCGACAATAAGCCGTCCATCCTCCTGTTGCACGGAATCACGGATAGTGGCCAGTGCTGGCCGCATGTGGCTCACGACCTGGAAGGCAGCTACGACGTTATCATGACCGATGCGCGTGGTCATGGTCACTCTGGTACCTCGGCGGATTTCTCGATTGCACTGCTGGCCGACGATGCGGCAGCGGTCATTCGAGTGTTGGGTTTGGAAAAGCCCTATGTGTGGGGACATTCGATGGGGGCCATCACGGCCGCAACGCTTGCTGCAGCGTATCCCGATCTGGTTCGGGCCGTCATGCTGGAAGATCCGCCTCTGATGGACAAGCCACTGTTTCAAACAGCTCCGGACAAGGAGCTGTTTCAGACAGGTGGGGAGCAACAAGAGCAGTACGGGTGGCAATGGCTCTTCGAACTCAGAGCACTCCCACGCGAGGAGCGCATCGCCAGGGGCTTCGCCCTGAATCCGAATTGGGCCAAAGAGGAAATCATCCCCTGGGCTGACTCCAAGGCTGAGCTGAATATCGACATCTTGGAGCCTGCATTGGCAGCAGTTGCTAACGCTGCTCCATGGCGCGAGGTCATTTCACGCATTGAGTGCCCCATCCTGCTCATTACGGGCGATCCTGAGCTGCATGCGATTGTCACACCTGAGATTGCTCAGGAAGCGGCACAACTGTGGAAGCATGGTGAGGTGCTACACATCAGTGGTGCCGGTCACAACATCCACCGTGACCGCTATGATGAAACGATGACCGCGGTTCGGGCCTATTTGAGTCGTACATGATCTGATGGCTTGGGAGAACCAGAAGTGAAAAAATACCCTGTGATTGAGCTATTGGGTAGAAAGAAAAGATAGCAAGGAAGTGTTTGATATCCATCGCTGCAACCCTTCGCTACGCTCAGGGCAAGCTCAGTTCGCTAGCGCATCTACCTTCGGTCAGCAGCGATGAAAGGAGTACACATTTGTCCACACCACTCTATCGCGACCCGCACGCCTCCGTTGAGAAGCGAGTCGAGAACTTGCTCGCTCTCATGACGCTCGATGAGAAGCTGGCCCAGCTCGGCTGCCTGTGGAGCACCGCTTTCGTGAGCACGGGTACCTTCGACCCCAATATCGTCGTTGAGAAGATGCCGCACGGCATTGGGCAGGTCACGCGCATTGGAGCCTCGACGGGCCTGCATCCACAGGAGAGCGCCACGCTCATGAATGCTATCCAGCAGGTGGCTCTCGAACGGACGCGGCTGGGCATTCCGGTCATCGTCCACGAGGAGGCCACGGGGGGGCTCTGCCAGCGGGATGCAACGGTCTTTCCCCAGGGAATCGGGCTTGCCGCGACCTGGGACCCGGACCTTGTCAAACGGGTGGCCGGGACCATCCGCACCCAGATGTTGGCAGTTGGTGCCCGGCACGCCCTTGCTCCGGTCCTCGATATCGCCCGTGACCCGCGCTGGGGACGGGTGGAGGAGACCTACGGCGAGGATCCCGTGCTCACGGGGGCCATCGGGACTGCCTACGTCCAGGGCCTCCAGAACGACGACCTCCGTAACGGAGTTGCCGCCACGGCCAAGCACTTCCTTGGCTACTCGATGTCGGAGGGCGGGCGCAACTGGGGTCCCGTTCAGATGGGCCCACGAGAGCTGCGTGAGGTCTACGCCGAGCCCTTCGCCGCCGTGATCCGCAACGCCGGACTCGCGACGATCATGAACTCCTACGCTTCGGTCGATGGCCTGCCCTGTGCAGGCAGCCCCGCTACCTTGACCGGGTTGTTGCGCGACGAACTCGGCTTTGGCGGCGTGGTCGTCGCGGACTACGCTTCCGTCTTGATGCTCATGGACTACCATCGTGTCGCGGCAACTCCAGGGGAGGCCGCTCGGCTCGCCCTGTGTGCTGGGCTCGATATGGAGCTGCCTGCGGTTGAGTGCTATGGAGCACCACTCAAAGCCGAGGTCGAAGCTGGACGGGTGCCACTCGAGGTCGTTGACACGGCCGTTCGGCGCGTGCTTCGCCTCAAATTCCAGCTCGGACTCTTCGAGCACCCCTACGTTGACGCGGAGGCCGCCAATGTGGCGTTCCAGACTCCTGAACAGCGTGCGCTAGCTCGCCAGGCTGTTGCAGCGTCGACCATCCTGCTGACCAACGACGGGGTGCTGCCGTTTGCTCCCACCGTCAAGCGCGTTGCGGTCATCGGGCCTGGTGCGGACGACGAACGGCTGCTGCAGGGCGATTACCACTACCCTGCTCACCTTGAGGTGCAATACGCGGCCCCTGCGAGTGTCGAGGTGACCGGGTTGCTTGTTCCACGGGCTGCTGGGAATTACGCGACCGGTCCGTACTACACGGCACATATCACCCCTCTTGCGGGCCTCCGCGCAGCTTTGGGGAACGAGGTCGAGGTCAGCTATGCCAAAGGCTGTGAGGTGCTGGGCGACGACCGCTCTGGTTTCGCTGAAGCCATGCAGGTAGCACGCAACGCTGACGTGGCCGTAGTCGTGGTCGCTGGTCGGAGCGGTCTCTTGCGCTCGGCCACAGTCGGGGAGGGTAACGACGCGACCGACCTCAATCTCACAGGCGTGCAGGAGGAACTGATCGAGGCGCTTGCCGAGACGGGGACGCCGCTCGTAGTGGTGGTGCTCAGCGGGCGCATCCACACGCTGGCTTCCGTCGCTAAGCGAGCCAACGCGCTGCTGCAGATGTTTCCACCAGGGGAAGAAGGGGGCACCGGCCTGGCCGACGTGCTGACCGGCGAGGTGAATCCAAGCGGTCGCCTGCCCGTGAGCCTGCCGCGCTCGGTCGGCCAGGTTCCAAACCACGTTGGGCTCCGTGCCGGAGGCGACCACCCGATGTTCTACGGCGATTACATCGACTCGCCGACGAGTCCGCTGTTCGCCTTTGGACATGGTTTGAGCTACACCACGTTTGCTTATAGCGACCTTGCCGTGCAGGCGACGAGTACCACTGAGCCGATCAAGGTCTCCATCGAGGTGTGCAACACCGGAGAGCGTGCGGGTGACGAGGTGGTGCAGCTCTACTGCCGCGACGAGGTCGCCTCTGTCGCCCGCCCCAACCGTATGCTGCTCGGTTTTGCTCGCCTCTCTCTCACGCCCGGGCGGGCGCGCAGGGTCACTTTTACCGTGCATCCGTCCCGGCTCGCCTTCTACGACCCCAGCATGCGGTTCGTCACGGAGCCGGGAGCCTTCACCTTCAGCATTGGCGCCTCCTCGGCTGACATCCGGGCCGAGAAGACCATTGTGCTCGACGGTCAGGTCGTCGAGTACCAGCAGCGGGAGATCGTAGCCACAAAGGCGGGCGTAGCATAAAGATGCAGTTCAACAAAAGGTGTAAAGAGAAAAGAGAAGAACATGAGTAGAACACTTTCCTGGGGCATCCTTGGGACAGGACTGATTGCTGGCGTCTTTGCCAATGGGGTGAAGCAATCGCAGACGGGAACGCTCGTTGCCGTTGGAAGCCGCTCCCAGGCTGCCGCCGACACATTTGGTGAGACCTGGCGTATTCCACATCGCTACAGCCGTTACGAGGATGTGCTGGCTGACCAGAGCGTGCAGGCAGTCTATCTGGCTCTTCCTCATCCTTTCCATGCTGAATGGGCCATCAAAGCCGTTGAGGGGGGAAAACATGTGCTTTGTGAGAAGCCCATTGCGCTCAATCATGCCGAGGCCATGGCGATCGTCGAGGCGGCACAGCGCCATGATGTCTTCCTGATGGAAGCATATATGTATCGTTGCCATCCTCAAACGAGGAAACTCCTGGAATTGATCCGTTCAGGCGTGATTGGTCAGGTACGTGTGATCCAGGCCACCTTCAGCTTCCAGGCGGATGCTCATCCCGAGAGTCGTCTCTTGAATAACGCACTTGGTGGCGGTGGTATTCTGGATGCCGGAGGTTATTGCACTTCGATGGCTCGGCTCATTGCTGGTGCCGCAACAGGTCAAGCTGTGGCCGAGCCGGTGCAGCTTACCGCTGTCGGTCATGTCGGTGAGATGACGCACGTCGACGAGTATACGATTGCATCGCTGCTGTTTCCCGGTGATATCGTGGCACAACTCTTCACCGGTGTGCAGGTCAATGGGGAGAATGTGGTACGTATCTTCGGTTCCCAAGGTTCCATCCTGCTCCCTTCTCCATGGCTACCCCGTGCTGGCGATGACCTCAGCATTCTTGTGAAGAAGGATCAAGAGCCTACCATCCAGAGGATTGCTGTCGATAATACGCGTGATCAGTATGCCCTGGAAGCTGATACGGTTGCCGCACATCTTGACGAACAGCAAGCTCCTGTGATGACCTGGAACGATACGCTGGGGAATATGAAGACGCTTGATCGCTGGCGTGCCGCCCTTGGTGTTGTCTATGACGCTGAAAAGCCTGTTGGGCAGACATTGCCTGTCCATAAGCGTCCACTGATCGCACGTCCAGGGCATCCCATGAAGTATGGCTCCATTGCTGGCGTTGAGAAGCCTATCTCGCGGCTGGTGATGGGCAGTATGCCTCTCACATCCTGGCCTTATACCTCCGTAATGTTGGACGATTTCTTCGAGCAGGGCGGTAATTGCCTTGACAGCGCCTATATCTATAATGGCGGTGTGAGCGAGAAGATGCTTGGACACTGGATAAAAAATCGTGGTATCCGTGAACAGGTGGTGCTTCTGGATAAGGGTGCGCATACGCCGGACTGCAATCCCCAGGCACTCGTCAGCCAGTTACAAGAGAGCCTGACGCGGCTGCAAACGGATTACGTGGATATCTACATGTTGCACCGTGATAATCCTGACATTGCGGTGGGCGAGTTTATGACTGCACTCAACGACCAGAAGAATGCCGGGCACATACGTGTGTTTGGGGCGTCAAACTGGTCGCTTGAACGCATAGAGGAGGCGAACGCCTGGGCAACCAGGCACGGGATGAGCGGTTTTAGTGCTGTCAGTAATAACTTTAGCCTGGCTCGGATGGTTCATCCCATCTGGGAGGGGTGTCTCTCCGCATCGGATGCGCGGTCACGGGCCTGGTTCACCGAACATCAGATGCCGCTTATGCCGTGGTCCAGCCAGGCACAAGGCTTCTTTACCGGCAGGGCCAATCCCCATAACCGTTCGGACGCCGAGTTTGTACGCTGCTGGTACAGTGAGGATAATTTCCGTCGCCTGGATCGGGTCAATGCTCTGGCAAAGGAGCGCGGTGTTCTGCCGCTCGCGATCGCCCTGGCCTATGTGTTGTGCCAGCCGTTTCCGACATTTCCGCTGATCGGACCGCTCTTGCTTTCTGAGACGCGTACATCATTGCAAGCACTCGACATCGAGCTGACACTGGAAGAAGTGCGCTGGCTCAACCTGGACGATTGATACCTTTCCCTTTAGTGACAGACAAGGAAACAGGACAGACGAATGAAAGAAGTCATTTCCTATACGAATCCTGTAATTCCAGGTTTCTATCCCGATCCCAGTGTCTGCCGTGTCGAGCAGGATTACTATCTGTTGAATTAGAGATTCAGGCCAAGACCGACACCTACACCTTTCTGTATGCTTTGGCAGGGCAGCCAGCACGGAAATTAGCGACTGGGGCAACGCGCTACCTCTCCACGGAGGTCGCGGGAGGATTTACGGGAGTCTATTTCGGCATGTACGCCACCAGCAATGGCAATTGGGAGAACAAGCCCGGCAGATTTTGATTGGTTTGACTATCTCCCAGCATAAAGCGACTTTACCACAATCAACAAGGAGGAGCTAATGATGACATCCATACCGCACAACGTAGCACTTGAAGGAACCAGCGACGAGTATACTCCCAGGAAAGAGGATAAGTTTACGTTCGGCCTCTGGACAGTAGGCAATCGTGGACGCGACCCCTTTGGTGATTTCGTGCGTCCTGATTTGCCTCCTGTGCGGAGTGTACAGAAGCTTTCAGAGTTAGGGGCTTACGGTATTAGCCTACATGACAATGATCTCGTGCCCTTTGGAGCCTCTGCTGCTGAGCGTGAGCGCATTGTCAGGGAGTTCAAGCAGGCGTTAGCTGACTACAGTATGGTCGTGCCGATGGCCACAACCAATCTCTTCTTTCATCCTATTTTTAAGGACGGGGCGTTTACCTCGGTTGATCCTGCTGTGCGTGCCTTTGCTTTGCAAAAAACCATGTCAGCTATTGATCTCGGGGCAGAGCTAGGGGCCAGCACCTATGTCTTCTGGGGTGGACGCGAGGGCGTTGATACCGACGCCAGTAAAGACCCTGTTGTGGCGATCAAACGCATGCGCGACGCTATCAACTTCCTGTGTCAATATGTGGTTGAGAAGGGCTACAAGCTGCGTTTCGCGCTGGAGCCAAAACCCAATGAACCACGCTCCGATACTTATCTTCCCACCGTCGGGCATATGCTGGCCTTTATCTACACCCTCGATCATCCCGATATGGTTGGTCTCAATCCAGAGGTTGCGCATGAACAGATGGCGGGACTCAGCTTTGTCCATGGTGTGGCTCAAGCACTGGAAGCTGGTAAGCTCTTCAATATTGATCTCAACGATCAGAAGGGACCGCGCTATGATCAGGATTTGCGTTTTGGCAGCGAGAATATCAAGCCAATGTTCTTCCTGGTGAAGTTACTTGAGGACCAGGGTTACACGGGGCCGCGTAACTTCGATGCCCATGCCTACCGCACTGAGGACGAGCAGGGCGTATGGGATTTTGCGCTTGGCTGTATGCGCACCTATAACATGCTCAAGGCCAAAGTCAAACGCTTCAATGCTGACTCAGAGATACGGGCTGTGTTGGAATCACTGAACGGCGGTGATCAAACCTATGGTGGCCTGCTCAACGGTTACAGTACCGAAACCGTGCAGAAGCTGCAAACCAAGACCTTCGATTTCGATACGCTCGCTCAGCGCGGCTACGGCTACGAACGTCTCGACCAATTAACCATCGAGATCATTTTAGGCGTGAGGTAACAGGGAGAACACTACGCACGCTCTTCCTGGCATCGATCTGGGCACGACAGGCGTCAAAGCGGCCTTCTTCGCGACTGAGGACGGTCACCTGCTTTCATCGGCCTTTGTGGACTATCCGCTGTTGCATCCTCAGGAGGTCGCCGGTGACAGCGGATCGCGGTGTGAGCGTTGCCGGTCAGGCGCTCAGGCAAACCCGTTGGGGCGGCCGCCATCATGGCGAGCCGCCCCCTGGTGTCCGCGGCGGAGCTGCACTAGCTATGCGAGGTGAGCCGCGTGCAGCATGCCGTGCCAGCCACCCGGGATCACGCGTAGGGCCAGGACTACCATGACCAGACCAACCAAGAAGTACAGGCCCTGCTGCCAGTTGGTTGCCAGGTTCGAGAAGAAGCGGATCTCCGGGATCAGCAGGTACTCCCCGACGATCCACCCCATCATGATCACGCCCGCGATCATGGACGCGATCGCGCCGAGGCTGTCGCTCTTGATCGTTGCGACCATCGCAACAAGCGCGCTGCCTCCGACGACGAGGCCCAGGATCAGGCCCGGAACGGTGTAATCAGCGAACGGCGTGCCTTGCAGCCAGCTCATGGGGAACCGATAACCCCAGCCGAAGACTAACATGCACATGCCGATCAGCGTCGCCACCACCGCAAAGCCGTCGAGGATGATCAGGGCTCGCCGAGAACCCTTGTGTTCCATATCCATCACCTCCTTCGATGGGAACTTCAGAAGACTATCTCCTATAAGAGAGGATAGAGCATCTATCTCACACGGTCGTCACAAAATGTCGCCTCACCGACACAAACCTCATACAAAATGCCGACTCTCAGATCGGTTTGGTGTGAAGCAAGAGAACCGGATCAGCCTGGGAAAGAAAATAACCGATCTGAGTCATTTATTTCATATAGCCATATTGCTACACACCCCACAAATATTATGGAGCATTCTCGCCAGAACATCCCGAAAACAGAGAGCACTGCAACTTTCCGAGGACATCTCTATCTCGGGGATGTAGTCATCAAACAACCCGGCAGGGGAATACAGTTTTCTTCCAGATTCCGCCTATAAAGGGGCTTGACAGAACCTTAATATCCTACTACTCTTATGCTTATTCCTGAGAAGGTTACTAACCTTATTGATACCGTTCAAAACACCAC
>VBHI01000028.1 GCA_005881495.1 Chloroflexota bacterium | reverse complement strand
GTTGAACGGCATCAGTATCTCTTTTGGAGATGATGCTGATCGCAGTGAGGTTATTGAGCGCTTTTTATGGAAAGTGGGGCGAGGCGAGCAACGGAGGCAGATTCTGCACGCGCTAGACTTTATGCGTGCGCTGCATGCTGTCTCCGGTTCTCCACCCCAGGTCTTTGACGAACTCAGTGAGCTGTTAGATCGCTACGAGCTGGACGCGGAGCCGCTGGTGGAACTGAAACAGCTCGTAGCGATTGTTGAGCAGTGTGGTGTACCACACCAGCAGATTGTGCTCAACTTATCACTTGGGCGCGGAGTCAGCTACTATACAGGGCTGGTTTTTGAGATACATACGCAGGATGGGGATGGCTTTGATGCTCAACTTTGTGGAGGAGGGCGGTATGATCGCCTGATGCGTGCGGTCGGTAGTAGTCGTGATGTCAAAGCCTGCGGTTTCGCCTTTGGCGTTGAACGCCTTCTCGCGCAATTATCTAGAAGCGACCTGCCGCAAAGTATAGCCACGCAGGCGTTGGTGATTCCTATTAGCCAAAGTGATGTGCCGTATGCCTTGCATGTGGCTCGCGCAGCGCGTTCGCAAGGACTGCGAACAGAGTTGGATGTGACGGGCCATGGCGTCGGAGCCGGTTTGAAATTGGCGGCAAAGAAGCAAATGCTGCTGGCAATAATTGTTGGCGATAGTGAGCAGCGTACGGGGGGTGTTACCATAAAAAATTTGAAGACGGGTCAAGAAAGCTTTTCTCTACTAGATTCTTTGGTTGAAGGTCTACCGTTGAAGGTCGAGCAACACAGGTTGACCGCAAGGGTCAACCCTACTATACACGCTAGCGCGGCTACCTACGGTCAGCAGGAATGCAAGGAAGTACCTGACGATCAGCAGCGATGAAAGGAATTATGCCCGTGGCAAAGGAACAAGAAATACGTTTCGCGCTGCCTGGGAAGGGTACTTTAGAGGCCGCAACGCTGGCCTTTCTCGCTGAATGTGGGATGAAGGTCAACCGCAGCAACCCGCGCCAGTATCTTGCGCGCATTGGGAGTATACCGGGTTTGGAAGTGGTCTTTCAACGTGCAGCAGATATACCCACGCTGGTGCAAGATGGTGACACTACACTCGGCATCACTGGTTTTGATATTCTGGCTGAACAGCGAGGGTATAATGATGAGGGGAATGTTGATGATGACCAGGACGGCGATATCATCGTTTTAGAGCGCGATCTTGGCTTCGGCGCTTGTCGTCTCGTCGTAGCAGTACCTGAAACCTGGATCGATGTGAGTACCTGTGCTGATCTCTGGCACCTGGCGGGCTACTATGCAACACAGAAAGGGCGAGGTCTGCGTATTGCCACCAAGTATCCCAACTTGACAGGGCAATTTCTGCGCCGTCATGGTATAACACATTGTAAGATTGTTTCTCCACATGGAGCGCTAGAAGCAGCGCCATTGACCGATACGGCTGATTTGATTGTTGATCTGACCGAGACTGGTACGACGCTCCGTGAAAACCGCCTGAAATTGCTGAATGACGGTGTTGTCTTACGTTCTCAAGCCTGTCTGATTGCCAATGCGCGTCTTTTGAGTCGGAGCAAAGAGGCTTTACGGTTGGCTTCGATGATATTGGAGTTAGTTGATGCTCGTATGCAGGCACGCAACCGCTCGGTGCTCACTACGCATGTACAGGTTGAAAGGGCCGAGGAGATACATACCATCAGCGAGCGGTTGAAATCGCGTATCCCTGGTTTTGAATTTCTCACTGCAAGTTCCGATAAAAATAACTTTGCTGGAAGCGATAGCGGGAGTATGGTGGTGGGCCGCTACGGGTTGAGTATATCTGGGGTGATAAACATAGGAAACACTAGCGCAGAATTGTTAGATGCCGTCGCTGTTTTACGGAGCATGGGGGCAGAACATATCGATATAACTCCATTGACCTATCGTTTTGAGAGAGAATCTGTGCGTGTTCGTAGCCTGCATGAACGATTAAAGAGGTTGCGTTGAATGATTTGAAATCCATTGCTGCAACGCCGCTAGCGCGCCTACCTATGGTCAGCAGCGATGAAAGGGAGTACTCGGGGAACCTGGTCATATTTGATTTAGATGGTGTGATTACCAGCGAAGAGGCCTACTGGGATGCGGCGGGGTTGACCTTGCATGAACTTTGCTTTAGCCCACGCTATTGGAACATAGAGCAAAGTGTCTTGAGTGCAAATGGGCGTTATACGCCGGCTGTTACTGCTGAGGAGAGTCGCACGCTCAGTCGCGCTCTGTTTCCAGAGGCGGAAATACTTGAACTCAAGGCACGCGCTATCAACTCCAATTGGGATACATGCTATACAGTTGTATGTTTGCACCTGATTGATCTATTATCAAGCGTTCCAGATCTTCCTGGCTTAATGCCCTTAAAGCCCTGGGATGCTGAATGGCTTGTTGGTTTTAGAGAGCAGGTCGTACGGAGAGGGCGAATGGACGGAATGGCAGGGCACCGTTTCCAGGGCGACCGCAAGTTCCAGGGCGACCACAAGGGTCGCCCCTACTATACACGTTTGATATCACTGTTTGATTTGCCTGTCTTCGAGGGATATGTTGGGCTGGGTTTGATTAACCGTTTGGACCTCTATGCGAGTGATTTGTTGGGGTTTCCGATAGAGGGTGTATTTTCACGGTATAGCCCTTTCTGGGCATTTTGCCAGGATATCTTTCAAGAATGGTACCTGGGCGATGATCTCTATACTCAGACGTATGGTCATGCTCCAGCACAACCAGGAAAGCCAGGATGTATTCACTTTGAGCAGCCTCTTCTTCCTGTAGAAATGGTACAATCTACTCTTGCAACGCTGCGACAACGGCAGTTTGTGTTGGGTATTGCTACGGGGCGTACCTACCAGGAGGCTATCTTTCCTCTCGACATGTATGGTCTAAGTCACTATTTTGATAAGGAGCACATAGCCACATATGACTATGTCGAGCGAGCAGAAGCACTATTGCGTGCGCGTGGTGATCAAACACTGCTGGGCAAACCGCATCCCTTTCAATTCCTGGTAGCGGTCGATCAAAGCTATAGCGATATCGAGCTCCTGAGAGAATCTCTGGAAAGCAAAGGAGTGCCACTACCCCAGCCTGGGGCCCCACAGCCTGGGGATTCCAAACCATCACGAAAAATGCCTGTGAAGAGTGAACACTTTGTGGTAGTGGGAGACTCCAGCAGTGATATACTGGGCGGACGCTCGGCCGGAGCGATTACTGTGGCCGTGCTAACGGGAGCTCGCACGACAGAGGCTCGCCGACTCTTAGAACAAAACAACCCTGATTTCGTTATTGAAGACATCACAGAACTACCAGAACTGCTAGAAAAGATGGATAGTCTTGCAACCATCCAGCAACTTCAGTTCGCTGATAAGGGGAAGGCTGAGCGACTCCTACAACGCTGGTTTGCACGGCATATGCGATTGAATCCTGAAAGCGTGACCTTGACTCCAAAAGCCGTCTCTCTGAACTCATTTAATGGGGTTTACCGACTCAATGGTGAAGACTTCTTTTTCAAGACACACGTGGAAGAGCAGGGTATAATCGAGGAATACTATCACGCTGATATGCTGCACCAGGCAGGATACAACATTGTCAGGCCACTACAAACGATACATGAAGGGGGGCGACAGATGGTTATTTATCCTGTCGTACGATGGCCAGTCATGTTCGACCTGGTGCGCGAAGTCGAAACTGGTGGCAAAGCGGTCGCGGCGGACCGTGATGCATTTGAGACGGTTATTGCTGCTGAAAAACGGGAATGTGAGCGCTTGCTGGCCATTTACGAAGCGACCCTTACACTGAGTACGGCAGCAGAGCATGCACAGGCGCCCATTCATCAACTATTCTGGCATCGTCTTGCAGGTGGACGTTTAAAGAACTTCTATCAAGAAAAATTTTTGCCGTTTCCAAATGATGAGAGTGAGAGACATGCGGAGAAGGGGTTAGCTTTTGAGGAACTGCTTACCTGTCGTTGGACGATCTATGATCGGCATGGGGCTATCATTGTGGGAAAACAAAACCAGCCAACCTTAGACCAGTTGATTGAGCGGGCCAGCAGCGTGCTTCATCCTGCTCGCGAGGCAATGACCATCATAGGTCATGGTGATGCTCATTTTGGCAATGTTTTTTTGCAAGATAGGAAAGACTATCTTTATTTTGACCCGGCCTTTGCTGGTCGCCATTCGCCGCTGCTTGATATTGTCAAACCATTCTTTCATAATGTGTATGCGACATGGATGTATTTCCCGCAGGAAATTGCTCAGAGCTTGCAATTGTCGGTTACGGTTCGTGGTTCGGACATTTTCGTCGAGCATAATTTTGAGTTGACCGCCATACGCCAGGCCATCTACGAGACAAAATTATACTTTCTCTATGCTCCTCTCAGGGAAATGCTGGATTCACGAGGTGGGCTCCCTGATGATTGGAAAGAAATAGTGTGGCTAGCAATGATGTGTTGCCCGCTGCTGACGATTAACCTGCTAGATGAAAAACGCATACCTCCTGCGATTTGCTGGCTAGGATTGGCGCAGGCTATTGAGATGGGAGATAGAGCAGCAGGCGATGAAAGGAAATAGATGATTGCCATTATTGATTACGGGGCAGGTAACATGCATAGTATTGAAAAAGCCCTGGAATATGTCGGAGCACAGGCGGCGGTGACCGATGACCCTGCGGTTGTTGCTGCGGCACGCGCAGTGGTGCTGCCCGGTGTTGGATCAGGCGGCACGGCCATGGCGCGAATGATAGAGCGAGGATTGGATGACGCGATTCGCCAGGCAACACTACAGGGGAAGCCTTTTTTAGGGATCTGCCTCGGTATGCAACTGCTGGCAGAGCATCATGCCGAGGGGGAGGTACCTGGGTTAGGCCTCTTTCGCGGAGAAGTGAGACGGATCCCTGCTGGGCCAAAGATACCGCATATGGGGTGGAACCAGGTGAATCCGTTACGTGAGGGATTGCCCATCTTTGCTGGTCTCCCGCAAGATGCCTACTTTTATTTCGCCCACTCCTACTATGTTGAACCGCAGGATCAGCACGGCGTCGCGGCGATTACCGATTATGGCGCTCCTTTTTGCAGCGTCATCGTTGATGAGCATATCTGGGGGACACAATTCCATCCTGAGAAAAGCGGAAACGTGGGTCTGCAACTCCTGAGCAATTTTGTAAAGTGGGGGAGGGGATGGGAGCGGTGAAGCTATGATAATTCTTCCGGCGATTGATATCAAAAACGGGCAATGCGTGAGATTATATCAGGGGGATTATGACCGTGTCACAACCTATGCTGCTGACCCTGTGCAGGTAGCACAGCGCTGGCAGGGTGCCGGAGCAAGCTGGCTCCATGTTGTTGACCTGGATGGAGCGGTTGCCGGCCAACCCATCAATGTTGCACTGATCGGGCGCATGCGCGCGGCTACCTCGCTGCATATAGAGGTTGGTGGAGGAATACGCTCTTTAGCTCATATTGAGCAGGTGCTTGAACTGGGTGTAGAGCGCGTCGTTCTTGGTACCGTTGCGCTTGCTGACCGGGCGCTACTCGGGGCGGCTCTCCAACGTTGGGGTGAACGAATTGCTGTTGGCCTGGATGCACGAAATGGCTGGGTCGCCACGTCGGGCTGGCGTGAGACATCCAGTACGCAGGCTTTGTCACTGGCAGCTGAATTGCGTTTGCTGGGTGTACGGCGTTTTATTTATACCGATATCGCGCGCGATGGTGCTCTGGGTGGACCGAACCTGGAGGCGCTGGCTGAGATGAAGAAGGTGACCACTGAAATTGGAGTGATGTCTCACGAAAGGAGACAGCCATCGTGTTCTTTGATTGCCTCTGGCGGTGTCAGTTCGATCGCTGATTTACATGCTATCGCTGCGCTCGACATCGAGGGCGCTATTATTGGCAGGGCGATCTATACGGGAGATGTAGACCTTTCCAGCGCAATTCAGCAGCTAGAGAGGGGTGGTAGTTAGAAATCCATCGCTAGCAAAACGCTGCTGTAGGCTCCGCGGCGTCTAGCTGGCGCTCAGCAGCGATGCAAGGAGGTAGGTAGTGACATGTTAACCAAGCGTATTATCCCGTGCCTCGATGTAGCGGAAGGGCGTGTTGTCAAAGGGGTTCATTTTGTGAATTTACGTGATGCGGGGAACCCTGTGGAGCTTGCTGCGTTTTATAATAGAGAAGGCGCGGATGAACTCGTTTTTCTTGACATAACTGCATCCTATGAAAACCGTGCAACGATGCTAGATGTTGTGCGCCAGACGGCCGAACAGGTTTTTATCCCTGTAACAGTTGGTGGGGGCATTCGTAGCGTAGGGGATATCCGCGCCACGTTAGGGGCAGGCGCTGATAAGACCTCGCTCAATACAGCAGCTGTTCAGTCGCCCGGGTTGATACGCGCCGGGTCCGAACAATTCGGAGCGCAGTGCATTGTGCTCGCTATTGATGCGCGTAGTAATCCCGCCATGCCCAGCGGTTACGAAGTATACGTTCATGGCGGCCGTACTCCTACAGGGTTGGATGTGTTAGAGTGGGCACAGCGCGGCGTGGAACTCGGCGCGGGAGAAATTCTGCTGACGAGCATGGATCGAGATGGGACACAACAGGGGTACGATTTGATGCTCAATGCGCTGATTGCTACCAATGTCTCTATACCTGTCATAGCTTCGGGGGGTGTCGGCACACTGGAACATTTCTATGAGGGCTTAACTGTAGGTGGCGCTGACGCGGTATTGGCCGCATCGATCTTCCATTTTGGCCAGTTTCGCGTTGGTGATGTAAAGAGTTATTTGCAAACAAAAGGGGTAACAGTGCGACTATGCTAAAATTCGATCGCCAGGGGCTACTACCAGTCGTGATTCAAGATGATGCTACGGGTGAGGTGTTGATGGTAGCATTTATGAACGAAGAGGCTTTTTCTCTGACCCGCGAGACGGGTTTTACCCACTTTTTCAGCCGCTCACGGAATGCTATCTGGCGCAAGGGTGAACAGTCTGGTAACGCGCAGGAGGTACGGGGTATCTTTGTGAATTGCGAAGAGACCAGCCTCTTGATCAAGGTTGTACAGCATGGCGGTGCGGCGTGCCATACTGGCTATCGCAGTTGCTATTATCGCCGCCTGTTAGCGGATGATACCTACCAGGTCGAAGCAGAGCGCATTTTTGATCCAGAGATTGTCTATGGTTCCAGGCAAGCCGTATCCTCTACCGATGAAAGTGATTTTCATATAGCCATAGATTACGCACGTACAGAAGAACAACATAAGTTAGAGGCTGAACTGCGCCAATTGTACGGGGTATACCAATACCTGCGTGATAACGACATGAGCGAAGAATCGCATACCTCGCGTTTGCTCCAGGAGCGCAGCCATAGTTACCTGGTGGCACGGCTGGCAGACGAATTACAAGAACTTGCCGATGTACAGACTGGCGAGCATATACATACTGATAGGGAGAACGATACGGTCCTGGAGGCAAGCCAGGTTGGTTATTGGCTTATGTTGCTGGCGGCGACCGATAAATTGCGCTATGAAGATTTTACACCTCATGCATCAGTTTTGAGCGGGTATCACGAACGGTACGGTGAGGGTAAGGCCATAGAACTACGCCAAGATTGCCTGAGTCTGCTCACTGCCCGACAGCCAACTACCCTCGTCCAGGGGCTGCATCTTGGCTTTGCCTTGATTGGCTGGGCATGTGCCGAGGCCAAAGTGAGCCCCTTGGCTCCGGCAGAGTATGATTTGCAACAGATGCGGAGGAAGGGATTGGTGAGGTAATCCCAGAATCCTTCGCTCGACGAAGGCAAGGGATATACGCTCCCCTCCCCACAACCTAGGAGCCACAACCTACAATTTTCCCAGCACTACCTCGACCATATACCCGTCAAGCTTCTTTAGTGAGGTGGGCGAGATAGTCTCGCGATATACCTCGTTGAAAGAGGGCGTATCTTTGTGGTCGATGGAGATGAGCAGGTTGTCGGCGAGCGTTTCTGAAGCGATAACACTACTATAATCCTGGAGCATTTGCGCCAGTTCTACGTTCGTATAGAACGCCAGGCCGATATGATCCTCAATGCTGAAGTTCGCCTTCTTGCGCATGTCCTGCACAAAATGGGTCAAGTCTCGTACCAGGCCCTCCTCGCGTAATTGTGGAGTGATCGTTGTTTCCAGCGCGACGATGTAACCTCGTTCCTCGGCAGTGACGAAGCCCGGGCGGGCAGTGGCAACGACCTCTACCTCATCGGATGTCAGCTCAATCTGCTGGCCATCGACGGTAAAGTTGAGCGAGCCGGTTTCTAAGAGCAGTTTTGCAGCCTCCTGGGCGCCGTGAGGATCCAACGCTTTGAACTTTGTCAGGATTTTCTGCACCAGGTGACCAAATTTGGGTCCCAGCACTTTGACTTGCGGCTTCAGGGTATATGACAGCATATCGCTGCTATCGTTGATTAACAGGAGTCTCTTGATGTTTAATTCTTCGAGTACCTGTTCACTCAGGCGGTACAACGCTGCTTCCTCGGCAAGACTGGGGACACGCACGTAAAGCGCATTAAGAGGTTGACGAACCCTGATCTGAGCTTTCTCGCGGGCAGAGCGACCTAGCCCAACGATATGCATGACAAGATGCGTCTCATTGGTCAATTGCTCGTCGATGAGTTCCTCTTTCACCTGAGGCCAGTCACAGAGATGTACACTCAAAGGAGCATTCTCGTTCACGCTGTGGACGAGATTCTGATACAACTCTTCGGTCATGAAGGGCATGAAAGGAGCGAGCAAGGTCACCAGTGTCGTCAAGCACTCATAGAGTGTCAGGTATGCTGCTACTTTATCAGTGTCCAGCGCTGGTTTCCAGATGCGCTCTCGGCTGCGCCGCAGGTACCAGTTGGAGAGATCATCCAGGAATACCTGTATAGACGCTGTAGGTTTGACGGAGTCATAGCGTTCCAACCCCTCTGTGACTTCTTTGATTGTTACCTGCAACTCTGAAAGGATCCAGCGGTCCAGTTCGCTGCGTTGTGCCACCGGTAGTTGATACTGGGTGGGATCGAACTTGTCGATATTGGCGTAGCTGATGAAAAAGCTATAGATATTCCATATCTTATCGAGCGTGCGGCGCACGAGCATCCACTTGTCACTCAGGCGAACAGGCAAGCCAGTCTGAACTGACTTCTCGATATCCTCCTCTGTTGGGATACGGGGGAAGTTGAGGTTCTGTTCCGGTACATGGTT
>VBHI01000444.1 GCA_005881495.1 Chloroflexota bacterium | reverse complement strand
GCGACTGGGTGCATCAAAGAGGGGGAGTGGTATGGAGAGGAGTTTCAATCTCAACCGAGATGCCAGGCCCCTGGCGACTCTGCTTTTTTAGAGTGGTTATGCCTACCTTCCATCCGTTTCAATCTCAACCGAGATGCCAGGCCCCTGGCGACAGCTATAGGCCTCGCGTGGCTCTGGAAGCCGTTTTATGCTATTTATTGCGAGGCAGAGGTTGGAAACGCTCATAAAAGATACTTTAGCAACTTCTGTTAGACAGCATACATGATGGTTCTGTTAATTACAAGAGCTTTTGAAGCTCGATAGGCCATTTGTCTTCTTGAGCGAGGCATCGTGCTTGGCATTACCACCACAGCGTGCCTCGCTAAAAGCCAGTAGCTATAACAGATAGATATCATCCTCGCGGGGTATGTCTCCCTGTCCTAATACCTCGACCTTGGATGTACACGTACCGCATAAGCCGTAGATTCGTACCGTATCCTTTCGCTGGTGAATCTCTTGTAGCAGGCGAGATTGCAGCAATATGCGCTGCTTGCGATCAAGAAAACATTCGAAAACACTGTACTGTACCCATGTTCCGAATCCGGTCAAGGCGCTATGCACCCGCGTCCGGCGCCGATCATCGGGTATATCGTAGCTCACTACATAGAGCATGCTTTCGTCGCCACGCCGCTGCTGGTCGCTCATTGCTAGCGCACACCCAGCGGGAGATACGTTGGGATTTCACCCGTGAGCCATTTCCCTAAGAGCCGCGCCTGTAATTCTATGCACCGCCTGTAGCTCGTGCGGTACTCGAAATGGGGATGCTGCAATTCCTCCTGGAGACGCTCCTCGAACTTGGCGTAGAATTTCTTGCGTGCCTCAGCTTTCAAATGGACCACCCCGAGCTCTTCCTGAAAATCCTGCTCGGTCAGAATACGATGATTGATGATATTCAGTACGACCGAATCCGCTATTATCGGGCGAAACTCCTCCATCAGATCTAATGCCAGGGCGGGACGACCGTAGCGTGGCTGATGTAAAAAGCCTGCGTATGGGTCAAAGCCAACAATCTGGATGGCGGCAGATACCTGGTGCAATAAAAGGGTGTAGCCCAGGCTCAACATGGCATTCACCGGGTCGGTTGGTGGACGCCTGCGGCGATGCGTAAAGGACATTGAGCCGCGCACTAATTTCCCAAACACTTTAAAGTAGGCCGCGGAACCATTTCCCTCAAATCCCAGCAGCGAACCAACCGTCGTGGCACGAGGCACCTCACGAATCATCTGCTGAATCGCCACAGTGGCATCAGTCACTTCACTATCCTGCAACTGCCGATTAGAACGCAAGAGCAGCGTACGCATGTTCTCCAATTTCCCCTTCACACACGCCTGGGCCACTTTCAGTGCGCGCTGCGGATCTGCATAAGCCCGGTATTGCTCGCGGCGCAACAAGGCATTTTTCGCCACCGGCGGAGAAAGTCGCCCGCGAAAATGTCCATACATGGAAAGATAGCAGATCTCAATACCTGCCTCCAACAGGGTATGCACGGCAGGCGTGGTCAATGTCACATCACCCGACACCACCACCTGTGAAACTTTGATAAGAGGGACTTCGACTTTGCGCTTGTCCGCTCCAGGATATTGTACGATGAGATACCCGTCGCGCTTCTTGACTATCGACTGTTGCTCACTGAGATACAGGGTTGCCATTTTATGCTTATCCTTTCACAACTAGGCATGAACACACCTTATAGCGATATCGCATTATGCTCCAGGGCAAATACCTCGCGCGGCAAGCAGAGAGGCTCCAAACTACAATCTCGACATTTGGGATGCAGTGCTGGTAAGGCACTGCGTTTTGTTTGTTTCCCAACCAGTGGCGGAGGAAGGACGCCGCGCTCTAAAAGCGTAAAAGCTAACCGAATGGTTTCTTCTGTATGCATACGCAACTCTGGTGTGAAAAGTACCTCTTCGCGCCGTGCGGAGCCGAAATAGAAGATGTAGCCAAGCGGAATGCTACAGTTGAGCATCTCCTCCAGGCACAATGCCTGTGAACAGAGTTGTACATGATCGTTCAGCCACTCTCCCATTTTCCCCTTCTTGTATTCGACGGGCAGCAACGCTCCCTCGGACTCTTCCACCACATCTGCGAAGCCGCTCAACTTCAGGCGATCCGACCAGACCCACACGCGCCGCATGGTGGTTACGCCTTCTTCGGTAGTAGTACGCCCACTATCACTTCTCTCGTGGCGCATTGTTCCCTCGACGACGTGAGCATTGTCCAGAAATTCGCTTAACGCACACTCGTAGTAAAAGCGGCGTGGGCAATACTCCAGCGCATTCAAGTAAGAAATGGAGAGCGCATCTCCACCAGGTTCATCCAGCATGGCAAACCCCTCTCTGTTTACAGAGAACGGGCTTGAAAGCCGCCTGCTTTCCAAACGGGGGATGAAAAGCCCGCCGCCC
>VBHI01000440.1:2719-5848 GCA_005881495.1 Chloroflexota bacterium | reverse complement strand
TCAGTGCCCAGGCCAGTACGACTAATAGGGCAATCCAGAGCGCCATGCCCAGCAGCATCAGGAACATGCCGCCCCAGCTAAAACCATAACCCCACATCATAGGAGTTTCCTCTCTTTCTTTTTTACACATGAACTTCGAAAACAGAAGTTAACAAACTCAGTGACCTGTTTGTATATCACTAGCAATTATAATACGTATTCATGGTCTTCCTCTTTATGTTCAATTGTCTTTTCACTCTACAATGAGCTTGCCACGGAACATGCCCATCTGGCAGGAGAATTCATACTCGCCCGCCTTCTCTGGCAGAAATTCTACCGGGACGGTTTCGCCCGTGGGCAATTGGGCGCTCTTGCCGAAATCGTTGAAGATGACCATTTCCGAGCAGGCTGCCGTCTCTTCACGGCGGAAATTGAGCCGCACCGGCTTACCGTGTTGCACGACAATTACATCGGGCGTGTATCCACCTTTCACCAGGACCATCGCTTCCTGATAGCCACTTGAGGTGACTGCTACGCGTTGCCCACTCTTGCGTGGCCCCCAGAAGAACCAGGCGATCCCGCCAATCAACGTTACACCGACAAGAAGAGCGATTATATTGGTGATACTCATTTGGTCACGACGGTGACTGAACTGGCCGCCATCGCTGCTGCCGCAAGTAACGGACTGAGCAAGAGACCGATGAAGGGGTAGAGCAGCCCCATCGCGATGGGGATACCAAGCCCGTTGTAGATGAATGCGCCAAACAAGTTCTGGTACACATTGCGCATCGTCGCTTTGGAGATCTCGATGGCGGTGACGACCCCTTTGAGGCTCCCACTGATGAGCGTGATGTCGGCGGCCTCGATGGCAACATCCGTTCCCGTCCCGATGGCAAAACCGACATCAGCCTGCGTCAGCGCGGGTGCATCATTGATGCCATCGCCCACCATGCCGACTTTTTTGCCTTCGAGCTGCAGCTTTTGCACCTCGTGCGCTTTGTCCTGTGGAAGTACCTCTGCCAGCACACGGTCTACGCCGACCTGGCGACCAATGGCATTGGCGGTACGGCGGTTGTCGCCCGTCAGCATCACCACTTCTAATCCCAGTCGTTTGAGCGCGGCAATGGCTACAGCCGACTCTTCTTTGACGGTATCAGCCGCGGCAACAATACCAGCAGCACGCCCATTCACGGCGATATACATGGGAGTCTTCCCATCGTCGGCCAGGCGCTGGCTCTCGGCAACAAGCCGCCCCACCGGGATAGCATACTTCTCCATCAGTTTTGCATTGCCGAGCAAGACATGCATCTCTTCGACATCAGCCTCGACTCCGTGGCCAGGAATGGCATTGAAGTTCGTGATCTCGGGCAGTGTGAGGTTGCGCGTCTTCGCGCCTTCAACAATAGCGCTCGCCAGAGGATGTTCAGAGTTGCGCTCGACTGCTGCCGCAAGCCGTAATATCTCATCTTCGTCAAAGCTCGTCTCAGCGACAACATTGGTGAGTTCTGGTTTGCCTTTCGTGATGGTTCCCGTTTTATCCAGTACGATGGCCTGTAAACGCTTGGTGGTCTGGAGGGAGTCGCCAGAGCGGATCAAAACGCCCTGTTCAGCCCCCTTGCCAATACCGACGGTGAGGCTGGTTGGTGTCGCCAGTCCCAACGCGCACGGGCAGGCAATGATCAGCGTCGTGACAAAGACGATCAGGGCGTAGATGATGGCAGGCTGTGGCCCAAAGATGAACCAGGTCACCGCCGCGGCGACCGCCAGGATCATGACTGCCGGGACAAAGTAGTGCGACACCTGGTCCACCACTTTCTGGATCGGCGCCTTGGACCCTTGTGCGTCCTGGACAAGGCGAATAATCTGGGCCAGCGCGGTATCCTTGCCGACCTTCGTGGCGCGGAAGCGGAAACTCCCCGCCTGGTTCATAGTTGCGCCGATCACCTCATCTCCCGCTTGCTTTTCTACAGGGATGGACTCACCGGTAATCATGCTCTCGTCCACCGACGAGCTGCCTTCCAGCACTGCACCGTCTACCGGGATTTTTTCGCCAGGGCGCACAACAATCGTGTCGCCTACCAGCACTTCCTCAAAAGGAATGTCTACCTCGGACCCGTCACGCACGACACGCGCTGTCCTGGCCTGCAAACCTATCAGTTTCTTGATCGCCTCACTTGTACGGCCCCGTGCTCTGAGTTCGAGCGCCAATCCCAGGTTGACAAGAGCGACGACAACGGCGGTGACATCGTAAAAAACCTCAGCGAGTTCCTGTGAGGGAAAGATTTGAGGCGCGATCACCGCCACGGTGGAGTACAGCCAGGCGGCGGAGACGCCGATAGCAATCAAGGTGTGCATGTTGGCCTGGCGATGTTTGAGGGCCTGCCACATGCCGGTAAAGAAGTGGCTGCCCGCCCATACCATGACAGGGATCGTTAGCACGCCGAGCAATGCCCACACGATACGGCGTGCATCGCTCCCAGGAATAAGCCAGTCACGCAGCCCTGGGAAGAATTGTGGATAGGAAAAGATGATAACGGGGAGCGAGATGAGAGCGGCAAACCAGAATTTGCGCACCAGGGTTTTATATTCTTGCGCCCGGTCCTGGTCGGCACGATCAAGCGTCGTCTCGGCGGTGGCCGATTCTGCGCGTACCTGGTAACCAGCATTCTCAACGGCGCGCGCTAATCCTTTACGGTCAATCAGCCCTGGCATATATTCAATATGGGCTTGCTGCGTCGCCAGGTTCACAGACGCCGTCAGGACGCCGGGCGTCCGTTGGAGTGCCTCCTCAATGGTAGTGACACAGGAGGCGCAGTGCATCCCCTGGACATCGACTTGCGTGGTGGCAATGCCCAGCGTATAGCCAGCCGCCCTGGCCCGCTCGACGATGCTTTCCACCCGTGTTTGAGATGGGTCATACTCGACACGCACCAATTTGGTTTTCGAGTTAGCTGTTGCCTGCTGTACCCCCGAAAGCGCCCTGAGTTGTTCTTCCATGCGCCTGGCGCCCTGTTGTCCATCAAAGTCTGCGACTGACAATTCAATGCGACGCAGTTTCCCTGTATCGGAAATGCCCGTCGTTGCTGAGCCTGCATGTTCGTGGTCGTACTGTTGGACGCAGCGTTCAGAACAAAAGTAAGACGTCTCCTC
>VBHI01000440.1:0-2468 GCA_005881495.1 Chloroflexota bacterium | reverse complement strand
CCTCAATCCCACTGCTTGCGGGAGGAATGCTCCTATACACGCAATGTAGCCTCCAGGATTTTCCTCACACCGCTCTCTCCTGCACGCTGTCTCTGCCACAGATTGATCCGGTGTTTGTTGCAGCTCTCCTTGGTGCAGCGGCTTTCAACTGGGGAGCGACCCTGCTCTCGACGCATGCCCTTGATCGAGCGGACGCCTCGCTGGTGACACCATTGCTCACCTTCAATCCAGCCTTCACCGTCCTGGTGGCCTGGATCGTGCTGGGTGAGACACCCGGACTGCGTGAGGGCCTCGGCATTGTAGTCATCTTGCTCGGAGTGTACTTGCTGGAAGTGCAGGATGCACGGACTGGACTGCTGGCCCCCCTGGTCATTTTGGGAAATCGGTCTGGCGCAGTCATGGCAATCCTCGCCAGTGGATTGTGGGGAACAACCACCGTGTTGGAGAAACTTGCCATTGAACACGTCATGCCTCCAAATGGCCCACTTGTCGCTCTCATCAGCACAGCACTTACGGTGCTCCTGCTAACCCCAAATGCGATTTTCGCGCTGAGCCGTTCTAGTAGAACAGCTTCCCCAGGGGAGACACTCGGGCAGAAGAAAGGGATTGGGGGACTGAGAGCACAACTACGCACGTTTCTCGTGGCGGTCACCATTGCGGGGATCGCTCCACTTTTCGGGTTCACGGCGATTGCTCTGGGTTTCGTTGGATATGTGACTGCGCTCTTCAAGCTCAGTGCCGTCTTTACGATCGTGTGGGCATGGATGTTGCTTGGCGAAGGACATCTTCGAGAACGGATGCTTGGCGCAAGCGTGATGGTTCTCGGTGGTGCGCTGGTTGCAACGTAAAAATAGTAAAAAAGGAGTAGCCTCGCTAGTCCGGGATGCATGCAAATGTGGGTAGCAAGTGTTAAATATTATGCGGTATACATACTAATGAACCAGGAGGAGTTAGTCGCTTTTAAGAAGTGCCGGATATTGCGAAAGCAGGAGCATTGAGTAGATGGAAACCGTCACGCTGCCGGTCAAAGGGCTCAACTTTGGCGTCTCCATCTTTTCGGGTCAATTCCAGGAGCAGTTCTGTTCGCACTGTGCTTCGGGCAGGGTATAGGCATGCACTCTGCTCTTTTCGATGCGCTGTAACAGCCATTCGAAAGCTGTCCAGAAGAAACGAGGCTCACGCGGCGCGAAATCTTCCACCACCAGTTGTCCTCCAGGTGCCAGCAGCCTCTTCAACCCCGCTACCATTCCCGTTGGCTCTGGCATGTCATGCAACGCATTCGTGCAGGTGATGAGATCAAAGGTCTCCTGTGCATATGGGAGATTTGCTGTCACCCCAGCGCCGATTTTCACGCGTTCCAAATGTACGTTCGGCATGTCTTTCAAGGCAATCTGTGCCTGTGCAAGCATATCTTCGCTTACATCTACCCCATATGCCTCTACGTCAGGCAACTGAGCAAGCAACCGTTGCAGTAAGATACCTGTCCCACAAGCGACGTCAAGCAGACGTGGACAGCGTCCGAGTCGCTTTTGAATACTACGGAGAGCGCTCATATCAATCATTACCAATGTTTCCTCAAGCGTCCTTGCAGTGTATGTATACCAGCGCGTGTTGTAATGCTGCGCGCGCTTCCCCGTATAATATGTGCTCATTCGTATCTTTCTTGTGTGCCAACATCTTATGATATGTGCTTTACTTTTATGAATGATAAATGTTTAACATGTCGACCCAAATGTTCGCGCGCTTGGCGGTATTTCCGCTTGAGACAGGTTGGACCTGATCAAGGGAGCCTTACCCGCTACGGTTTTCGGGATGCTGGCTACCCGCTGTACCTCCACGCGTGGGACGGTGGCCCCTTGCTCTCGGAGCGCCTGTCGCAAAGTATCTGCGAGCATCTCATCTTCAAACTCGCCACGCACGCCGCTCAGCAGCACGCGCAAGCCACCTGTCTCCTGTACCACCTGCCAACCACTGACAGGGAGTGTATCCATGATACGACCGAAGACCAGCGGATGCACATTCACTATATTGCCTGCACCCCCGGGAAAAGAGAGGATATCCTCTTCACGCCCCTGGATATCGTCGATCAGCGCGAACGGACGTCCAGAAGGGCAAGGAACAACCGCCAGGCGCACACTGTCGCTTAATTCGTAGCGGATCAGCGGCTGAGTTTGGTTGAAGAGTACGGTGATGAGGAGTTTGTCGCCGTAGACTCCTGGCGGCACAGGATGGTTGTCCTTGTCAACCACCTCGAAGATTACCAGATCTTCCATGAGATGCATTCCCTCGTGGTGGTCGCACTCAGCGGCAAGACTGCCGCATTCGGTGGCTGCGTACTGGTTGAAGAGTCGCTCACCCCAGGCCTGTACAATGCGTCGCCGCGTTTCCTCTGTCAGCACTTCAGAACTGGTGAACACGGCACGTGGCCTGATCTGGAGATGTCCCGCGAGTTGCTCATCTGCGAGGAT
>VBHI01000027.1 GCA_005881495.1 Chloroflexota bacterium | reverse complement strand
CGAGTGGCCAGGGATCGGTGCGAACGCGGAAGTGCTTGCCGCGCCCGGCATTCTCTAAACAGCAAAGATCATTGTCGGTTGCAAAAGGTAGGGCGATTCCCTTACCAGGATCCCAGTTGTAGCAGTCGAAGGCCTGAATAGTCCACGGGTCGAAACGGACCCACAGAAAGTCTGAGCTTCCACCAACTTCCTTTGGGTCTTTCGCGCTCGCGCTTACTTTGGAGCACAACGTGTAACCTCCGACCGCCAGCCCGAGGTCGTTATAGTCTAAACTGAAAGCGTTGGCGGTATCGGTCCACACCATCTCGACGGCAGGTCCGCCAATCTTGAGTTCACCAGACTCAAATCTCTTTTTCGCTCCCTCCATGAACTTTGCCATGTGTACGCCCTACTTCTGTTGGGTTGCCGGATGGTCCCTGAAAATGTCAACCTTCATCACCTTCTCTGTGCCTGAGCCATCCAGGAAATGAAGCAGGTTGTCTGCTGCGTTGGGAAACTTGCTCTTGTATCCGTTTGCACCAGTCACCGCGTCCGCGTGAAGCTTGTCAAGGTCTTTTGAGTTCGGGTATTTGGTCGCGCAGTAATCCTTCGCCGACGAGCAAGCGCTAGCCGCGCCGGCGCACTCCTTCTCGATAGGCTCGAGATTGCATTCCAACTTACGCTGGATTCCCGGCGCACCGGTCGCGGAAGGAACCATGGCAGACCAAGTCGGGCTTTGACCCGCCGCCGGGGCCGCCCCCTGCTGCACCACATGCGTCAACTCGTGTGCGAGGAGTCGCTTACCTTCCATCATCGCAGGCGCATATTCGCCAGACCCAAAGACGATATCGCACCCGATGGTGTACGCTCGCGCCTTCACTGCACGCGCCCCATCTGACGCTACGCCATCGGCATGAACCCGCACACGGCTGAAGTCATAACCGAAGCGCGGCTCGAAATAGGAGCGCACCTCCCTCGGCAGCGGCGCGCCGCCCCATTCAGCCGCTCGCACTGCCGCTCCCGCATCCAGCGCTGTTTCGGCATTTGCCAATGCCTCGCGCTTAGTCTGGATCGGTTTCTTCTCCTCGTCTTCGCACTCCAAGCATTTAGGCTGGATCGCGGCGGGCCCCGAGGCGATGGGCCCGGGCTCGGCCAGCCGCATCACCTTGTCGGCCACCTCGTCCGCCTCGCGTTCGTAGGCATCGCCCGGAGAACTGATGGTCGGCTTGCGCTGGATCGGCGGCGTCTTGATAGGAATGCGGGCGAAATCGAACTGGAGCCCTGGAGCCACAGGCAGAGAAAAGGGGGCGGACATCATTCCTTCTCGTGCGTTGTATTCCTGCTCACATTGGTCTCCCAGCCTGTTGATCGCTAGTTTGGTCTGTACGGCTCCGGCTGTAGAAGTATATGTGGAAATCCGGCTGAAGTGGTGTCCGAAGCGCGGCTCTATGAAGGCACGCGTTCCGACATCAAGGGGCTGTCTCGGCGAGCGTTGCACTTCGCTTGCGATAGGCGGCACTGTCGTTGGCTCGTTTGATATTGCAGCGCGGCGTTGCAATACTCCTACGCGCTCCTTGCGGCACGCCTCGCATTCACCACCAGCAATGGTGTGCTGTCCGCATGCACATGTACGCTGCAAGAGGCTACTCTTAGGCGACGACCCAATCGACATCTTTTGCTGTGCCGGGACTTTTGCATATGCTCGATCACTCATGTTGCTGCCTCACGATGCACCTGAAAATATCTCATTGAATAGTTTATCATACGAGGCTCTGTTTTCGCTCTATTTATGCTCTATTTTGACTGTGTTTCAAAATCGGCCGCTTCTTGAGACACCACTCCTGACACCCGACACTAACCCAACAAGCGATGCGTAGATGTCTTAATATCTCGTCTCACAAATCATTGTCTTATTTATTTGACACCTGTACCGTTTTATGACACATCCACAGCCTTGCTGATCAGAAAGTGATCAGGGTTCCGCTTCAGTTGCTTCATTACATCTCTACAATAAGACTATTTGCCACGCATGTCTCATTTGAGAGATGCAGGAATGGCAAGTGGAGTGACATCCTGCTAATAAATAATGTGTTGCTAGCTAATATCGCGGCTTAACTAGCTAGCAACAAAGAACACATGGTAGACCAAGCAATAGTGACCGTAAAAGTGCGTCTCAGTCCTCCTCTTCGTCCTCCTCATCATCTTCACCCCCAAACACAGTATCCCATTTATCCACCACCTCTTGCTGCATTGAAGGGAGCAAATGGGAATACAGTCCCAACGTGATAGCAATGTCACTATGCCCCAACAACTCCTGAATGACCTTCATATTGACTCCCATACTCAGTAGTATCGTTGCTGCACTGTGTCTGAGATCATGAAAGTGCATATGAGGAATGCGAGCTTCTTGCAGCAACTTTTTGAACATTCTCAGGAGATAGTTCGGATTGAAGTAACCGCCATGCATATCAGGAAACACAAGATCACGATTTTCCCAATCACCTCCCTGCTTCAGTTGTTGCTTTCGCTGCTGATCATGATGCTGCTTAAGCATAACAATAAGGAAGGATGGAAGACGAATGAGGCGCTTACCTGCTGCCGTTTTCGGTTCCGTCTCGACATACCCATACCTCGGTATATAATCTACTGTATGAAGCACGAGAAGAGTCCGACGCTCAAAATCAATATTTGACCAACGTAGAGCCAGCAATTCACCACGCCGCATACCTGTAACCACCGCCATCGTCAGCAACACCTCTAAACGATGCTCACGAACGCTCTTTAATAATGCTTGCGCCTGTTCAAGCGTCAAAGGTGTAACCTCACGACTAACAATACGCGGTGGTTCAACGAGGTCACATACGTTTCTGGAAACATAGCCCCAACGCATCGCATTCTTTAAAACGCCAATTGCAGTACACCATGTATCTGTAAATACCTGCTGTTGTGTAAGGCTTGACGCAACCGCAAAGCATATGCTACGCTTAGTAAGCAATCAACCTAACAGAATTTCAAACCACTCTCGAAGCGCAACGTCCACTGGGCCAACTTGGGATTGGAAGTAAACCGATGAAAGCACTCCTAGCCGTACTTGCCGTTTGCATATGCCTCGCAACCGTGGCCTATCAACTTGCTCAGGTCCAAAGCGCCTCGACCTATGCAGACTATGGCAGCCAGGCGATCACGAATATGATCAATGACTTCTATACCAATGGGCGTTGGAAAGGCTGTTTGTCCGGTTGCGGCGCCGGAAACGTCGACTGGGGAGCTGACTCGCTCACGTATACGCTCTTCTTCCGCTGGAAAATCAATCATCACGATCCCAGCGTTGTTTCTTACCTGCAATCCCTGGCATCGACGGCGCCGTCCTACCAGACCCCATGCCAGACTCCTCATGGCTGTGGTCAGTGGAGCGACGTGCCGCTTTGGGATTCGATCGCACTGGGCCGCGAATACGAAGTGACAGGCCTGAATAATGCAAACATTCTTGCCAAGGAACAAGCCGCTTTCAACGTCGTCGACAGCGCCGGTCCCTCCGTCTACTTGTTCGGCGCTTGCCCGAGTATCCATTACCAGCAGCCGGGCGGCGGCGTGAACCAGTTGAAGACACTGGAGACCGACTCGAATTACATCAAGGCTGCGCTTCTGCTGTATCGCTACACCAACAACGATTCCTACCTCACCAAGGCCAAGGCCGAATATGCTGCGGTTCGTCACTATTTCCTGGATGCGAACCTGCCCTTATACAGCGTCTACGTGTTCGACAACGGCACAACCTGTCAGCAGAAACCGGGCCGCTTCTTTGCCTCGGTCAATGGGAACATGATTTACAACGGCTTGACGCTTGCTAGGGATACCGGCGACACGACCTATCGCGATGAGGCGATCGCCACGGCCCAGGCGGTTGCCAACCATCTTGCGGACGCAAACGGCGTCTTTGCCGACCTACAGGCCGAGAATGATATCGTCGAACCGCTGATCGAGGCGATGTACGACGTGGCGATTGAACTGAACCAGGCCTTTGCCAAGACGTGGATCCTGACTGCTGCCTCAGCCTCCGCGTCCTCGCTGAAGGCGAATGGGGCGTATAGTCGCTTCTTCGATGGCCCGCCGCAGGCGGGAACCAGCAGCGAATGGCAGTCCAACGGTGGCTATGCGCTTGCCGTCGCCGCAGCCGGGATACATCCGACCGGAACCCCCGCAACGACCACGGCCTGGGTCAATGCCACAAGCCACCCCAGCTCGATCACCACAGCATCGCTGCCTGCGTCCATTACCTTCACAGGGACGGGTATCGCACTGATCGGCACTCTGGGTGAGCACTGCTGCCAAGACGGTCACGCCCGCGTCTACATTGACGGCACAGAGACTGTTGACACGACAGGGATATGGCAGAACAAGTCAAGCCCCGGCATCCGCATTCCAAACACTGTGCTGTTCGCCTGGCGGTGGCCGACCGCGGGCAGGCATACGATCCAGATCGAGCCAGGCATCTCCAACGCGAAGGAAGGTGGCTCCTTCATCGACATCACATCCTTTCTGGTCAGTCCATGATCTCACGAAATGCTCGCCTGTCGGCACCGTCTCTGTATTGGCAAAAGCCGATGGGTTTGTTTCTTGCATGCGAATTTGTCTCCAATGGCTAACATGTGGCTGATATTCCAGACACTCCTCCACTATACCATCCAACCATCAGGGAGGCATGTGCTCTGTGAATGTGAGGATGGAAAGGGGGCTTTGTGAAAGACACCGACTCGTCAGGGAGAGGAGCACATTGCAGATCAGCTGCGCTGTCCTGCATGCATCGCTGGAATTTTAATGTACTACTCATCGTTTATTCCAGTGCCAGATATCCCCGAAAACAGCGCCCAGAGAAGCCATAATTGCTCCCACCAGCATCGCTATCGGCAATGTGAGCAGCATGGCTAACCAGCCGGGTTCAAGCACATGAACCACGTCTGGCGGTAGTGGGATGGCAGGAGCCAACAGGCTGAAAGCATGCGCAATACCTGGAGGGATCAGCACCGCAGGCACCGCCATCAGAACACCTAAAAGCCACATTCCTCGCAACTCGTCATTCCTTGCCTCGCCAGATCGACGTTGCCAGGAGGCCGCCGCTTCCACCATCAAGGCACATATCAGATAGATGAGCGGCAACATGGCAATTGTCACGTCGAACACAGGCTCGTGCCCCAGGCGATAGGTGAGTCCAAGCCTCGCTACCATGAAACGTAGCGCAAGGGGGGTAAGGGTCTCCGTTGCCAATGACAAAGGCCAGAGGATCAAGATCATCAGCAGTGTTATGCCTGGTTTGCGGATACACAAATACAAGCTGATGGGGAAGAGACTCGCCGCAAGGACCAGGATGAGCGGGTAGGTTATAAGCTGTACTGGGCCAAGCACGATGGGGATGAATGCTGTCAATGCCGGTAAAAGTACTTCCTGGAACGCTGCGAGTAGCACAACGATTCCCCACTCAGGTCCATTGAGACCGAGTAGGCGGGGAGATGGATGCTCCACTTGTCGTTCATAGGCTGCTTCCGACGCGAAGGCATAAATGATGCCTAGCACTCCTATAATCGCGCCAAGATGTCCCATGAGATGGAATGGAGCCCAAAACGTGACATCAACTCCATACAATACGTGCCAGTAGTTATCGAGAGGCGCGGCTACTGCGTCGATGAGCATGCCAAAACCCAAAAGGATGAAACCAAGAGGCGCATGGAAGAACCAGAGGATATTGACGGTTGAGCTATCGTTCACCCCCGCTTTCTTCTGAAAGTAGCGCAGTGTCTCTACCAGCACCACACACAAGGCAATCAACCCTGCACCGGCTACACCTGTATACATCATGATGTGCGGCGGAATCCAGAATTGATCGCGCCCAACCATGTCATGCCATCGCCGATCCCATGCCAAACCGAATTCCGCTATCAGCAGCAGGCAGAGCACCATCCAGGCACTGACCTGGCGGATTCTACGCTCTGTAAGATCGGGCCGCATCGATGCTGACTTGTGAGAGGCTCTCTTTCCATTTGTCTGAGCGATGGCACGTGCCATGGGAATTCCCTCCTTCAACCAATAGTATTAAAAAGAGCGTTGTGGTTTCTCCTGGCGTGCCCATTCGCGTAATCTCTTGCGCCAACGCACCTGCACCAGGATGAAAGTAATAAGCAATGGAAGCGGTGACAGACCGATAAGCCAGCCTAGCCACACCGGGATGGCGGGTGGACCAAGAACGTCGATTGGGATATCACCGGCAAAGGAGCCAGCGGGGCCGCTTGCTGTCATGTGAAGCAGCCATAGGCCGCGAATAGGCGGTGTGACATTGACATCGTAGACGTCAGGAGTGTCACTGTCGGGACTGAGCGTGACATGTACGGCGGTTGCATCAGTGCCAGGAGCCGGGGCGAGGACTGCCTGTGAAAACCCTAGATTTATACCAGGTGTTGTTGACTGGATGGTCATGTTGAGGAGTTGTTCAGTCCGCGGTAGGCTATAAAAGCTCAACAGCAAATGATAGGGGCCGATGTGCGCCTTTTGCGTTGCCAGTGGTGAAATGCCTGCGGCGGTGCATACCACGACGACAAATAGCAATGAAAGACAAACAGGTATGTTTCCATTACGCATGCAAGAACTCCTCCATCTTTATACGTATCCGAAGAGAGGGTGAAGCTAGGTGTCAAGTAGACACTCCGCAGAGCACTGCAATATGCATTACAAGCCTTTTCAATGTGATTGCGCACTCAGGTTTTGCGAAGTTCTATTTAGTAGCTCCGCAATAACTGGGTAAATACCCTGGTTCGCTTGCATATTCCATGCGCGATACACACGAATACTATTGACTTTTTCAGCCAGCACTGCCGGATCGCTCGCTAATTTGGTAAGCAGGTGGTGCAGTGCCACCGGTTCAAGGCAAACCCAGCCCAGGTTGTGACGCTCGAGAAATGTAAGGTTAGGTGCTTCTTGTCCAGGAATGAAGGACGTCGCGAGAAATGGCTTCTCTAGTATCATCGCCTCTGCAATGAAATTCGGTCCCGCCTTGCCGATGATCACATCTGCCGCAGCCATGTAGGGGGCAATGGTTTGTGTAAAAGGCAGCACTCTCAAGCGAGCAACGCCTGAAAAGCGCATTGCCAGTTGCTTATTCGTTCCCACGGCCAGGATGATTTGTACAGGCGAAGCCACTGACAGAATACTTTTCACCATCGAAGCAAGCCCGGCAGTTCCTTCTGCGCCTCCCTGGAGAAAAATAGTGAACACTGCAGAGTCGAGACCGAGGCGAGCTAGTGTTTCGGCTCTGCTTGTTTTATATTCCTCTAGAAACTGTCTGCGTACCGGCATGCCGGTCAGATGCAGACGGCCTTCATTGATACCCTGTGCTCGTGCCTGTGTAAATATTTCGCGAGTTGGGACAAGGTAGGCATCCGCGTTCTTCACCGTTAACCACGTAGCATGAACCTCCTCTAGTTCGCTGAACTGAAACACGAGTGGAGTGATTGCGCGTTGCTGCTCAAGCACGTGAGCAATCTCATACGACACCAGAGTATGTGTCGTTATGATAAGCCGAGGTTTCATAAGTTCCGTGAGTCTGTACAGGCGTTGCTGGACGAGCAAGGTCAGCGTTTTGTGTAACCGTAACGCGGCCTTCTCATTATCACTATGCTTGTATCCTAATCCCCAGAGTCTTAAAGAATGCCGACCCGCGAAGGTGTAATACTGACGAAAGATGCCGGGTTGTGGATCCACAATGTGCGTTTCGTAGTCCTCACTCAGGATATCCTGCAAGGCCAGGGCAAGACTCAAGTGGCCTCCACCGGTCAGAGCGGTGAGAATCAAAATGGTCGGCTTCGTGGTTTCCACTGTTGCTCCTCCAGCATGAAAGGATCAATCCCCAAGAGGGATTGCTACTTTGACCTTATGGGCAAATCCGCAGGTTTTGGCGATCGAGTTGGTGCAATGACGTGCGGACGGAGCCGCCTTATAAGACGGTCTGCTATCGAGGGGAAGAGACGCTCGCCCTCTATGATTGGACGGTAGAAGCCCGGAACGACCACTTCGCGCCGCGGATGGGTTGCCAGATCAGCAATTGCCCTCGCTACCGGTTCTGGACCTGGCATAGGCATCCGCATGTGGCTGTTCATTGGAGTGTGGACAAATCCTGGTGAGACAACGGAGACTGAGACACCAGTGTTTGCTAACTCGCGACGCAACGCAAGCGCGAAACCTCGCACACCAGACTTGGTTGCGCAATAAAGGGGGTCTACAGCGATATGAGCCGCCACAGAAGCCACGAAGATCAGAGAGCCGTGATGCCGCTCCAACATGCCTGGGAGTACCACGTGTGTCAACAGGATAGTACTGAGCAAATTCACATTGATAATTTGCTCGATCTGTTCTATTGAGTTGTCCATGTACGACTCTCGCCAGGCTATTCCCGCATTGTTCACTAGCACATCCACCCGTCCGAACAGCTCTGTTGTGCGCTCTGTCAGTTGCTTTATCTGTGTGAGATCTGTAACATCTGTGGGAATGGCAACAGCACAATAACCCGCCTCGGTAATGGCTTTTGCCTGAGCCTCCAGTTCGTTCACTCGGCGTGCTGCCAGCACCACTTTTGCCCCGCGCCAGGCAAACTCCTTCGCCGTGACCGCCCCAATACCCGAATTGGCACCTGTCACAATAGCAATCTCGCCCTCCAGCGTTTGCGGCCTTGCACTGCTCTTCCTTAATCTTTCCATCTTCATAGATTACCTCGCGCTGTTCAATTCTCGGGCGATACCCCTTGCCAGTATACAAGGCGTGGAGGAGCAATCCTGATAGTCACCTGGTCTTGTGCAGCAAGAGCGGCGACATATCCAGGGGTAGGCGTCAAAGGTAGCTTCCATGCGCCATCAAACTCTGCCATTTCCAATCATCCTGCTCACGGGTCGTCCCAGACACCTTAGAAGTAGTAGGTAGCGCAACCTACTTGTACGCCTGCACCAACGCTGATGATCAACCCGATATCTCCTGGCTCCACCAGGCGTTGCTTGCGAACATACTGCAGTGTATAGGCCAATGACGAAGTAAAAAGGTCACCGTCTTTGTGGGATACATCCACAAACTTGTCTCTATTGATATTCATTGTGTCACTCAACGCAGTAATGAATACCGCAGAGATTTGCGGCGGAAGTATCACTTTGACCTGAGCCATGTCCAACTGCTCAACGCGCAGTAATTCGTCGACCGAATCGCGGATACATTGCAGGTAGTAGGTTTCAAGTTCAGGAGCTTGCTCGAAGTGCATGCCTGCCTTGCCGCTCCGAACCGCTGTATATGCTGAGTATGCTTCGATGTGCTCGGTGGAATAT
>VBHI01000439.1 GCA_005881495.1 Chloroflexota bacterium | reverse complement strand
GTACGAGTGAAGCCAATCCGCGGGTAAATTCACGACCAGCGGCATAGAAATGCTGCTGTGGTTTTCGTGGCAATGCGTTGACCGGTAAAAGCGCTAAACTTACTCCAGTCCGAAACACACTTGTTATGAAGCGCCGCGTGGCTTGCTGGAGTTCCTTGCATTCGGCAGGCATACTTCGTCTATACTCTTGCCGCCTGTCCTTACCGTGTATCATGTGCTTACTTCCTTGTTCGTTGATCTAAGGGATACTTGTAATCGTGCTTACTGTATGGGTTTATGCCGTCAACCACTAGCTACGGTACGCCCAAGATACCTGTGACCAGCCGCTACGCGTCCAATAAGAGATGTACATCAAAGGGGACCAGGTGTGCATCGACAGAATCGTGTAATTCCTATCCCACATTCCTTTGGGAATCGTCTAGATAGAATTACCTAGCTGGATAGCCGACTCCAGAGTAAGCACAGGTTTTGCGATGAACTCTCGAACGCATTGATGAATCATTCAATCAGTCGCAGGAACTCCATGCGAGTTTGGCTTTCAGTCTGAAAGACACCTCGCATGACAGAAGACGTCATCCGTCCCGGCATCCGAATACCGCGCGCCGTCATACAGTAATGTTCCCCTTTGAGCACCACCGCCACATTCTGCGTGCCGGTGATCCGACTGATCTCATCGGCGATGTGTTCGCCCAGTCGCTCTTGCAGCTGCAAGCGATGCGCAAACTGCTGCGCAATCCGCGCAAATTTCGAGAGGCCAAGGACTTTTTCGTCGGGGATGTAACCAATGGAGACATCACACCAGAAAGAAAATATTTTCACGAGGCAACGTATTTGCCACGCAGTCTTCGTGGCCAATCAATTTGCAGAGTTGAAATTCTACGCTCAGTAACGTATAGTAAATGCGACGGCATTCACTTGAGAGTAGCTCTCCTTTTGTCTACTGGACTTGTTTTATATCGGCGAGTTGGTGAACTTGCCAGCCCGCTTCCAGCAGGAGGTACGGAGCATGGCAGAGCACATGGGACAGCAACTTGGCAACTATCGCCTCATGCAGCTTCTAGGACGGGGGAACTTCTCTGAAGTCTACCTTGGCGAGCATATTCATCTGCACACCCAGGCCGCCATTAAAGTGCTCTATGGACAGCTGGCAAGTCATGATGCGGAAGGCTTTCTCACCGAGGCACGCACCCTTGCCCACTTACGGCATCCCCATATTATCCAGGTCCTGGACTTTGGTGTTGAGGGCACAACTCCCTTTCTCGTCATGGGCTACGCTCCCAATGGTAACCTGCGCCAGCACCACCCCAAAGGTACGCAACTCCCGCTCGACACCATCATCTCCTACGTCATGCAGGTGGCTGAGGCCTTGCAGTATGCGCACCAGGAAAAGCTGATCCATCGCGACATCAAGCCGGAGAACATGCTGCTGGGACGCAACAACGAGGTCTTGCTGAGCGACTTCGGCATTGCCATCATGATGCAGAGTTCACGCTCCCAGCATCCCCAGGATACGGCTGGAACCATCGCCTATATGGCACCCGAGCAGCTTCGGGGCAATCCACGCCCGGCAAGTGACCAGTATGCCTTAGGTGTCGTCGTCTATGAGTGGTTATGTGGAGATCGCCCCTTTCACGGAACGTTTGCCGTGCTGTATAGCCAGCATCTGTCTGTTTCTCCTCCGCCATTGTGTGAGAGAGTCCCGGCAATCCCAGCTGCGATGGAACACGTAGTGTTGAAGGCATTGGCCAAAGACCCGAAGGAACGCTTTGCCAGTGTACGGGCCTTCGCCATGGCCCTGGAAGAAGCCTGCAAGGCAGAGTCGTCTGGGCGGACACTCGCTGTGCTTGCCTCGGATTCCCCTGAGAAAC
>VBHI01000206.1 GCA_005881495.1 Chloroflexota bacterium | reverse complement strand
CATCCCAGAGCCGGTCGATGAGGGTGACCCAGGGATCCTCCTTGGGGCCGTGCTGGGCCTGGGCGAGGGCCTCTACGATGGGTCCGGTAGGATAGCCAGCTGTCGTAGTATCAGCCAGGTCGACCCAGGACTCTACAATTTGCGCTCCGTTCGATGCTTTTTCATTCATAGTGGTTAACTCCTTGGATGTAATCACCACATCCCAAGCTGAAACCAGGGTTCAGTTTTGGAGAGGGTGTTCCTATCTCTTTCGCTCGACGCTTCCCTCCTCAGCTTAAGCGACATTCTCGAGGACCGCAGCAATGCCCTGTCCGCCACCGATGCACAACGAGGCGACGCCGTACTTCAGCTGCTGGCGCCGTAGCTCATACATCAGCGTAATGGTCAGACGCGCGCCACTGGCCGCCAGGGGATGGCCGATCGAAATCCCGCCCCCATTCACGTTCGTCTTGTCGCGGTTCAAGCACACTTTTATCGACGTCGGTCTACAACGTGAACTGCCTTTCCCTCACTACGAGGCAAGGTGCCAGGACTGGACACACGCACGTTCAGTCGCAGGCCCAATGCTTCATATAAGGCTGTACCTATCTTGTGCTGGAGCCCCATTACCTGCTCGTGGGCCGTCCATCCGTCGGCGTCACTGGTGAGCACAGCCCCGCCTAGCTGCTCCTGAAATTCCCTGGTTACTTCAGTTTCCACCGTGGCTTCATCTAACGTCAGCTTGTAATCCAGTATGACCTGATAGTAAGGTGCCAGTTCGAATATACCCAACAGCACGCGCTCGATCTCGCTAGGAAAGACATTGACCCCTCGGATAATGAGCATATCATCCACGCGTGCTTTAATCTGGCTCATGCGAACCAGGGTGCGTCCACAGACGCAACGATCCGGGATCAAGGTACAGAGATCGCCAGTTCGGTAGCGCAGCAGAGGCAACGCCTCCTTGGTGATGCCGGTGAAAACAAGCTCACCCTCCTGCCCATAGGGAAGCGGCTCGCCGGTATCGGGATCAACGATTTCGGGGAGGAAGTGGTCTTCAAAGACATGCAGAGTGCGCGTTCCTCCCTCGCTGATTTGCCCCTCCTCGGCGCATTCCATCGCCACACCCGGTCCCATGACCTCACTCAACCCGTAAATGTCCAGGGCCTGGATGCCCAGGCCCTTTTCAACCTGGGAGCGTAATCCTTCCGTCCAGGGCTCAGCCCCAAAGATGCCGCGTTTCAGGCACAGGTCATCCGGTCCCAGCCCCATATTGGTCAGGGTTTCGGCAATAGTCAAGGCATAAGAAGGCGTACAGGTGAGCGTGGTCGCCTGCAGGTCATGCAGGAGCATGATCTGGCGCTGGGTGTTGCCGCTGGAAATCGGGACTACCGTTGCGCCCAGGTACTCACAGCCGTAATGCACGCCCAACCCACCGGTAAACAGGCCATAGCCGTAGGCGTTGTGGACAACCTCACCGGGGTGCACGCCCGCACATACGAGCGCTCGGGCAACGACCTCACCCCAGATATCAATATCATTCCGGGTATAGGCGACAATCTTGGGCTTGCCCTTGGTGCCCGATGAAGCATGGATCCGAATCACTTGTTCCCTGGGCACCGCCAGGAGACCCAGGGGGTAATTATCGAGTAGATCATGCCGTGTGGTGAAGGGAAGTCGAGTGAGATCGTCCAGGCTTCTTACCGCCGTCGGCTCGATATCCTGATCATTCAGTGCTTTATGGTAGAAAGGCACATGCTCATACACACGGTGGACCGTTGCCTGCAGACGCTCGAACTGCAGAGCACGCCGTTCCTCAGTAGGCATATAGTCGCGCTTGGCGACTTGCTCGTTCCATGCCATAAGAAACCTCCCTCATTGTAATATGCCGAATAATACGCCGACAGGGGTCCATGTCCCGTCAACAATATACACTTCTGGCATAACGTCCTCCTCTAACTAGTGGTGAAACAATGGGTAACAAACCCGCTGTACAACTTTTGCCGAAGACAACTATCTGCATTCTGGCAGCAAGTGCCACCAACTGACGTGGACAACTCATCTGTATTGAAGTATAGAGAGTTCAGATCACAATGCTATCACGTTGGTCGCCTTTCTCTTACAAAACCGTCACAATGTCACCTTCCTCACCTTCCACCTCTCCCTTAGACATGACGGCCCTCTGACCGATTTTTTTTGAAATATACTATACCTTGAAACACAGCAAGAAAGCCAGGCTAAAAGAGGATTTATAGGCTTGGGCTGATCTTAAAGCCTGAAGGCATGATACTATTAATTAAGGAGTGCTTGTCTTATGCATGACATAACTGCAAACTTGCACATGTCAGAAAAGAAGGAGACAGAGATGGATATTGCCAATACCTTGCTTGACGCCACCACACGCTCAGAGATAATTGAAATTCTGCTCAGCAAACTACGCGAAAACTATGTTTTTCCCAATGCCGCAGAAGAGATGGAAGAGTCCATGCGTCGACGACTGAGCGGTGGCGAATACAATGACATTACCACAGGGGAAGCCTTCGCTGAAACCCTTACTGTACATCTGCAAGAGATCAGTAAAGATAAGCACCTCCAGGTATTTTACAGTTCTGCTCAGGAGCCTGCGAAGAAGGACGTTGCAACACCTTCCGAAACATACAGGAATTCGCTTTGGCTTCTCAAAAACTATGGTTTTGAGAAAGTGGAACGTTTGCCTGGTAACATCGGCTACCTCGATTTTCGCGCCTTCTACCCTGTCGAACTTGCCGGGGAAGTTGCTATTGCCGCACTGAACTTTCTTGCCAACACAACTGCACTTATAATCGACCTGCGTAAAAATCACGGTGGTGAACCTGCATTGGTCGCTTTAATGTGCAGCTACTTCTTCGATTCAGAGCCAGTCCACCTCAATAGCATCTACTGGCGTGCAAGCAATAGAACTCAGCAATTCTGGACGTTACCTTATGTTCCTGGCAGGCGTTACCTCAATAAGCCCGTCTATGTCCTGACAAGCCACGAGACGTTTTCAGGGGCAGAAGAGTTTACTTACAACCTCAAGAGTCTGAAACGTGCTACCATCATCGGTGAAATTACCGGTGGCGGTGCTCATCCAGGAGATATATACACAATCAACGCTCATTTCACGATCTTCATACCAACAGGGCGTGCCATCAATCCGATCACAGGATCGAACTGGGAAGGAACGGGAGTGATACCAGATATTGAGGTGCTACAGGAGGAAGCGCTGAAAGTAGCCCATGTCATGGCGCTCAAGAAGGTACTTGAGGACATTGGTGATATGCCAACTCAAGCGCAGGAATTCTTTGTGCAAGAATTACAGGAGACTCTTGCTAGGTTGGAAAGGGCGAATCATGAGGCGTGAGAGGCCTGGATATGCAAACGCAAAGGTGAATTTGATGAGGTGATCCCCCACGATGCCCCAGGCCCGCGAATTATCCTGGCGACTCTTGCGGTCGATAGGGGCATCAGCTCCTGTCGACGGAACTGCTCACCTTCCCTGCGGCACGCGCCTGCTGAACGTAGTCGACGAAAAATTCGATGGCTTGCGGACTTGCTAACGCGTCCCGGCTGACTGCTTTCTCCACCGGCACTCCCATAAAGAGTTTCTTCACGGGGACCTCGGTCTTTTTGCCATTCAGGGTACGAGGCACTTCCTTGATGGCAAGGATCTCATCTGGCACGTGATGGGGGGAGAGGTTATTGCGGATGCTATCTTTGATCTTCTTCTTGAGCGCGTCGTCCAATTCGGCACCATCCCGAAGCACTATGAAGAGTGGCATGTAGTATTTCCCACCTGGTTGCTCGACGCCCACAACCAGGCTATCCAGCACCTCTGGAAGCGCCTCTACGACTCGGTAGATCTCACTGCTCCCCATTCTGACTCCCATCCGGTTAATCGTGGAGTCCGATCGCCCAGTGATAATGGCGCTGCCCGTGGGCGTAATCTTGATCCAGTCCCCGTGTCGCCACACCCCCGGATACATTTCGAAGTAGCTCTCCTGATAGCGTTTGCCCTCAGGATCATTCCAGAAGAACAGGGGCATCGAGGGCATAGGTGAGCTAATGACGAGTTCTCCTACCTCATCAACAACCGGCTTACCTTGTTCATCAAAGGCTTCCACCTTTACCCCTAGCGCGCGGCACTGAATTTCGCTGGAATAGACGGGTAGCAGCACACAGCCGCCCACGAAAGGTGTGCAGACATCCGTGCCGCCACTGGCGGAAACGAGCCACACGTCTTTCTTGAGGTGTTCGTAGACCCAGTGGAAGCCCTCTGGTGGCAAAGGAGAGCCCGTCGAGCCAATCGCTCTGAGCCTGCTCAGGTTATAGGTCTGCCCTGGTTCGATTCCCGCCTTCATACACGAAGTGAGATATCCAGCGCTGGTGCCGAAGAACGTCATCCCACTATCCTGGGCAAATTGCCAGACTCTGCCCATATCTGGGTAAGCAGGGCTCCCATCGTAGAGGAGGATCGTGCAGCCGACCAGCAACCCACCGACGACAAAGTTCCACATCATCCAACCGGTTGTGGTATACCAGAAGAAGCGGTCGTCCAGTTTCAGATCCAGACCCAGGTCGAGACTTTTGAGATGTTCCAGCACGATGCCGCCTTGACCTTGAACGATAGCCTTCGGTAAGCCAGTCGTGCCCGAGGAATAGAGCACCCACAGAGGATGATCGAAGGGCACCTGCTCGAACGTTAACTCCGAGCTTCCCTGGAGCAATTCTTGCCACAACACAGCATTTGTGAGTCCCTCTGTCGTCGTGTCTTGCGATAAATAGGGCAGCAGTACCGTCTTTTGCAGGGTGGGCAGATGCCCTTGCAGCTCGGCGATGATCGGGCGTCTGTCGAAGCTGTTGCCGTTATACTGGTAGCCATCCACAACAAAGAGCACCTTTGGCTCAATCTGTTTGAAGCGATCGATCACGCTACTGCTGCCAAAGTCCGGCGAGCAACTCGACCAGGTGGCCCCGAGGCTGGCCGTGGCCAGAAACGCGATCACCGTTTCTGGAATGTTTGGCATATAGGAGACGACTCTATCGCCGCGTTGCACGCCCATCGCACGGAGCGCATTGGCTATCAGGCCGACCTTGCGGCGTAACTCCTCCCATGTGACCTCGGTCAAGGGTTGCCGCTCCGATTGGAAAAGCAGAGCCGGATGGTCCGTAGCCATGTGCCGAAAGACCTGCTCAGTGTAATTCAGTTCAGCGCCGACGAACCATTTTGCGCCAGGCATCTTGCGTTCTTCCAGCACTGTCGTATATGGCTTCGAGGCCTTAACATGGTAGTATTCCCAGAGCGAGGCCCAAAAATCTTCGAGATAGTTGACCGACCATGCCCATAACTCTTCAGGAGAGCGGAAGCTCAGTCCTTTCTCATTTTCAAGCCACTTCATGTAGCGTGTGATATTCGCTTGCTGCTTCAACTTCTCTGAAGGCTCCCAGAGGAGCACCCTCTCTTCAAGGGAAGATTCCATGCTTCATTCTCCTCCATAACGGGTATAACGGAAGGTCACCGCTGCGGTGACCTTGTCTGCATTTAGACGTAGCGGTGTGGGTGGATTTCGAGTTCGCGAAGGAAGTCTTCGACCATGCGCTTCGTATCGTATTGAGGGGACCAGTTCCATTCCTCGCGCGCTTTGCTGTCATCCAGTGGCCGCAGCGGGAGAATGGCCTGTATCGCCATGTCGGGTTTGAAGTCAATCTGCGCCCCAGGAACCTTTGCCCGCACCTGGTCAGCCAGCTCTGCCGCACTGGGGTTGGGCGTCGGGCCATTGAGCAGGTAGTTGACCATTTTGATGTTTTGCGCCGGTGCCTCTGCCAACTGCACGACGGAGCGAGCCGCATCCTTAAAGTAGATCACTGCAATCCTGGTATCCGGCGTCACCCAGATGGTAAAAGGCTTGCCCCTGGCTGACGCTTCAATCACCCAGGAGGTGTATTGGACCACCCCTGGTGTTTTGACTCCCGGTCCTACGACGGATGGATAACGCACTCCCCTGAAATCCAGGCCATACTTGCGTTTGTAAAAGAGACCAATATGTTCACAGAACACTTTGGTGGCACCGTAAAATAACTCCGGTCGCTGGAGCGTGTAGTCCGTAATCACGTCCTCCTGGATATCCTGGCTGTAGGTACCGATGGTACTGGAAAATATCACCTGTGGCACCTCAAAGAGCCTGGCAGCCTCCAGCAAATAGAAGGTGCCTATAACATTGGTACGAAATGACGCTGGCGGGTCGGCATCAGAAGGAACGGACAACATTCCTCCCAGGTGATAAATCGTGCTCGGCCTGACGGCTTTGACGAGATTCAGGACGTGGCTGAAGTTGCTTAGGTCTCCTCGCACTACTTCGGTCTGGCCTGCTATGTCGTCCAGCCGGTTTAGCGCAGGGTTGATATCGAAAACAACGGGCTTCTTCTCGTCTTTTTCAAGAAGGATGCGCACGACTTCTGCCCCGATGAAGCCTGTGCCACCTGTAATCAGGGTAGTCATAACTAAACAATCTCCTGTCTGCCAGTCATCATAGCGGCTTAAACTGTTCAAAAGGTTGGTGACATTGAGCACAATAGGCAATAGCTCGACAGGGCGTTGGGCCAAAGGTATTTTCAAGTGTCGTCTGCTGTGAACCGCAGTGGGGACAGGTTAAGGGCTGGTTCATAAGCATGGGCACAGCGCGTCCTCGACCGATTCTGGGTGGAGGAGCAATGCCCACTCTGCGCAGTTTCTCCCGTGCCTCTTCTTTCAGCAGATCACTCGTCCAGGGCTGCACCGTGACATCGACTTCCACCGTCGAAGCTAGTTGTAACAGGCGATTACGGATTTCGGCGCGAATCTGGGAAATAGCCGGGCAGCCAGCAAACGTAGGGGTGATATCCACATGAATATAAGAGCGTGCAGCGTCAACCCGGATGTGTTGCACAATTCCCATATCGACCACGGAGATGACTGGCAGTTCAGGATCGGGAACATTGCTGAGTGTATCCCAAACCCGCTGTTCGTCAAGCGCTGGATGTGAAGATTCAGCTATCAATTTGGACATGCTCTTTTTCTTTCTGTGCGTAATGCTACCAACTTGCCTGTGGTTCCACGCGATACACCATCGTCATCTCTTCCCACAAGCCAACAAAGTCGGGCGTATGCTGTCCACGACGTCCACCCAGGCGTGGCGCGATCACCGGTTGATACTTTGGAGCACCTGTGGGAGACTCCATGCGTGATACGGGAAAAGGTAGCTGTAATCGCTCAAAAACTGGAGCGATTGCTGCTAGCCACTCCTGTTGCAAGGACGCAGAGGCGAGCGTAAGAATACCTGCGCGCAGCAGAAGTTCTTCATCCGGAAATGGCTCAAACATGCCCAGGGCATCAGGCCATAAACATTCAAGAGCTTGCTCCAGGCGTTGACGCGCCTCGGGAGTGCTCTCGGCCAGCCGTTCAAGCCAGGCATGGACATGCATCTGGTGATAGACTTCCTCTCGTTGGATCTTGGCTACCGCCTGGGCTATGGGCAGATACGTTGAGGTGCTGAGATGCTCCAGACGAAGCTGATCGGCGATATGATAGAGAAATTGACGGGCAATGGTAAAGGCCCAATCACCACGACGATGATCGACCAGCTGCACCTGGCGGTATTCCTCCGGCTTGCGTCCATAGGCGATCCGGTCGAGAGACATTCCCGTCAAAGTGGCAACTTCCTGGTAGAAGAGACGAGCGTGACCAATCTCATCTTGAGCAATAGAACTGCTTGCAACATCTTCCTCAAGTATCGGCGCCACGCCGGTCCACTCGGAGTCCCAGTAGCCGAGCACGAACTCGTCGTCAGCCAGAGCCAGTAAAAAGTCTATAAGAGGCCGTTTGAGGTCTGGAGCAACAGCCTGAGAGCCGGCAATTTCACTCATAGCAGCTTCCCTCCCGCATCTTGCACACGCTGGCGTGCAATGCGCAGTTTTTCGCGAATGTTGTAGCCATCCAAGCGACGGTAGGAGCGGTCGAATGGCGGCTGTAGGAGATCCGGATCGGTGAGTTCACTGATGGCGCTGCGTGGGCAGAGCCAGAGCCTGAGGTAGCCTTCTTCACGAAGATGAGCAAGCCCCACCGCTGCCTCTGCGGCCTCAAGCAGGTTCACCTGCTCCAGGTCTTGCAGCCACACAAAAGGCTTCCCGTCCTGCTTCTGTCCGAATATGGCAAAGGTCCCGCGGGTCTGGCTGTATTCCTCAGGTGTTGTATCTCCTCTAGCAAGGGCATGCAAGATAGCAGGGAGCTGCCTGGTGTCACGTATTTCCCACAAGGCTGCGCGAGGAATAATCCAGAGCTTCTGACTTTCCTGTCGCCGCCCATAAAACTCCCTGGCATAGTGAATGGCCAGTTCGTTATCAGGCGCACGCAGATTGCCGCCGTGGTGCGGAAAAGAATCTCTTCGATCCTGCTGAAAGACTTCAAAGACCTCCCCATCCGCATCACTGCTCACAGCGGCTCCAGGGGCGAGTTCCACGAGGTTTGACATATCAGTACTCCTTGCTGGCTCAGGCAACGCTCACTGACCTGGAGGCTGAACGGCGATAAAGCATGAGGTCGCGCACCCACTGACCTTCTTCGTAGGTCATGCGGCGGAAGCCGACCCGCTCTGCCGTGGCGGGGCCCTGATTGCGTACAACAGCGCGAAGTTCATCCCAGTTCGGCTCGCTGTAAACCCAACGGCCCTTTTCCGCATCGTAACGCAACTCAGGGTCGGGGATCACCAGGCCGATTTCGCGCAGCCGGGGCACCTGGGTGTCCAAAAACTCCTGGCGTAGTTCCTCGTTCGTCTTGGACTTAATGCGCCATTGCAGGTCTCTATCTTTTTCAGCGGGAGTGTTGGGTCCATGGAAGACCATCAGCACCGGCCACCAGCGATTGAGTGCCTCTTGCGCCATCTCGCGTTGTCGAGGGGTACCATTCATCATCGTAATCACAGCATCGCGACCATACATCATGTGGAACGATTCTTCCCAGCAGATCTTTTGCATCGTCCTGGCATAAGGGGCATAACTGCTATCACGCAGAGCGTGTTGTGAGACAATGGCCGCAGCATCCACGAGCCAGGCGATGATGCCAGTATCGGCCCAGGATTTGGTGCGGTAATGGAATGCATTATGGAATTTGCCTTTTCCCGCAATCAGATCTTCAATGCAGGCGCTGCGTGGTTTGCCCAGGTCTTCAACCAGGCGATAGAGCAATTCGGCATGCCCGGCTTCGTCCTGGATTTTCGCCGTGAGCGCAAGTTTGCGCTGGATAGTGGGTGCACGCATGATCCAGTCGCGTTCCGGCAAAACGCCCATCAATTCGGAGTTTGCATGCATTTCAATGAAGCGAATAAGCGACTGGCGGTAGGCATCAGGCATCCAATCTGTCGCCTCAACCTTGCCACCGTTTTTGACAGAGTCAAAGAAGCGTTCAGTGCGTTCTGCTTCATTCTCTTGTAATAACATTGAAAACCTCGTTTCTGATCGTAGGGTACCGAGGAGCATCCAGGACAATTAATTTAATGCCTGGTAAAAACATTGTGAAACAAAAATCGTCAAAAGTCAAGAGTTGTTGACATAAACTTTTACCAATGAGTAAAATATTTGGGCTATTAGGCTAGTATGGCCTACCAGAGAATAGCGTTGTGGAGCCTTGATGCCCTCACTAGCGAGGAGTGAGTCAGCGAGGGAACATCGCAAGCTCAATTGAGGGCTTGCGATCCGTTTTGTCGTGAATTAGCAGGGAGAAGGAATAAGGCCACGCTCAACCGTATCTGCAAATATCTCTGCGATTTGCTGAGGAGTATAACGACCGGAGGGCTTATACCACATAGAAAGCCAATGACACATTCCTAACAGCCCAAAGGTGATGATCTTGGAATCAACGGTTCTAAAAGCGCCAGTCGCCTGACCTTCCTCAAGGATTTGCTCGAAGTAATGTTCGTAATCTTTCTGACGAAGGATAATTTCTTTCGCGAATGGACCAGTGAGATGCTGTTGTTCGCGATAAAAGACCGTGAGAGCGGGTGATCTATTTGCTGCGATAGCTATATGGTGCTCTATAGCACGCCGTAACTTCTCGGCAGGGGGGAGATCAGACTCGACGATACGTTGCAGTGGCTCTTCAGCGATGCTCAATATGAGCAGGCAGATAAGGCGCAAGATCTCCTCTTTGTTTTTGACGTGATAATAGAGTGCCGGTTTGGTCACGCCGAGCACCTCGGCAATGTCATCCAGGCTCGTGGCACCAAAACCATTGCGCGCGAAAAGTTCAGCAGCCACCGCTACGATGGCTTTTTGCGTCAATCGTGCGCGCTTCCCTTCGCCTGATCTTCCCTCTTTTTTCCTGTACGCTTGATTTTTTTCTAGATTCTGCTTCATCTGTCCTCTTTTTCACTCTTCGTTCATTTTTCATGGCCGAAGCAAATAGATCAGATTTTCCTTATTTTATCACATGGTAAAAAATTATGAAAAGGTCTTGACTTTTGGGCTTTTTATCTTGTACTATTTTTACCGTTCGGTAAATTAGTTTTAGTGAGCAGGAGATCAAAGGTGACGGACAACGCAACAGAAACAACATTGAGTACCTTCTTGGGACAGCAGACCATCAAGATGCTCATCGGAGGGGAGTGGGTCGAAGCAGCTAGCGGCAGGACATTCGATACCATCAACCCCTCAACTGGCCAGGTGCTGGCGAAGGTCGCAGAAGGTGATGCCGCAGATATCGACCGGGCGGTCGCGGCTGCCCGCGGGGCATTTGAGCATGGGCCATGGTCCAGGCTCACTCCGTCACAGCGTGGACGGTTGCTCTGGAAGGTTGCCGATCTGATAGAACAGCATGCTGAGGAACTTGCTGAGCTCGAGACGTTGGACAATGGCAAGCCGATAAAATATTCCCGGGCGGTCGATGTGCCACTGACCGCTGACCACTTCCGCTATTTCGCAGGCTGGGCAACTAAACTGGAAGGTGAGACAATTCCAGTCTCCATCCCGAATATGTTCACCTACACGCTTCGCGAACCTGTGGGGGTCGTGGGTCAGATCATTCCCTGGAACTTTCCGCTGCAGATGGCTGCCTGGAAATTGGCTCCCGCCCTGGCCTGTGGGAACACGGTCATCCTCAAGCCCGCGGAACAAACCCCACTGACAGCATTACGTCTAGGTGAACTGATCTGCGAGGCAGGTTTCCCTGAGGGTGTCGTGAACATTGTTCCAGGTTTCGGTGAAACCGCAGGTGCAGCGCTGGCAGCACACCCCGGCGTGGATAAGATTGCCTTTACCGGTTCAACTGAGGTGGGTAAGAGGATTGTGCGTGCCAGTGCAGACAATTTAAAGAAGCTGACACTGGAACTGGGTGGCAAGTCACCGAACATCATTTTTCCCGATGCCGACCTCAAGTTCGCAGTTCGTGGCGCGATGAATGCCATCTTTTTCAACCAGGGCCAGGTGTGTACTGCTGGCAGCCGCCTCTTTGTCCATGCATCGATGTATGATCAGGTGCTGGGTGGGCTGACCGATCTTGCACGCAAGATGAGTCTTGGACCGGGGATCGATCCGGCTACCGATATTGGACCACTCATCTCACAGGAACAACTTGAACGTGTGATGAACTACATTGACATAGGGAAACGTGAAGGAGCAAGTCCGACTACAGGTGGCGAAAGAGCCAACGGTGATCTGGCGCAAGGCTACTTCGTTCGACCTACTGTATTCGATCATGTCGCCGACGAGATGACCATCGCTCGTGAAGAGATCTTTGGTCCAGTAGTGGTGGTGATGCCGTTTGAGGAGGTCGAGGAAGTCGCAACTCGCGCCAACCAATCGACCTATGGGCTGGCGGCGGCCGTGTGGACTAATGATGTGAAAAAGGTCCATAAAATGGTGGCAGCCCTCAAAGCGGGCGTGGTCTGGGTCAACACCTATAACCAGTTTGACGCGGCTGCGCCTTTTGGTGGTTACAAGCAGAGTGGCTATGGTCGAGAGATGGGCCATGCCGCGCTGGATACCTATACTCAGACAAAGACTGCGTGGATCAACCTGCGCTAAGAAACCTGGACAACTTCCGAATTACAAAGGAGACAGTCACGTAGGGGGTACACCACCCAGTATGAAAAAGGACTTTTTCAGAGGAGAATGAAACAATGGCCGCAACTATGATTGCATTCTACAAAGAGCCTCCTGACCGGGAGAAATTCGATAAGCACCTTTTCGAGGTGCATCTTCCTCTCGTACAGAAGATACCTGGCCTGGTGAAGATGGAGGTGCATCGCTTCACCGGCAAAAGTGCTCCGTATTACCTTATGGTTACGCTCTACTTCAACGACAAGGAGGAGAGAAAGGCTGGGCTGATGAATTCACCTGAAGGACAGGCAGTAACAGCGGATACGCAAAATAACGTCGCTCCGGACAACATTATCGTTGCCTTTGCCGATACCGTGTAGGAAGGGGTAAGACAACTCCTTACTGCAAACGAGCCAGACAGCCCCCGTCATAAATTTATGCGGGGGATGAATGGCTCTTCCTTATCTGGAGGTTTGTGCGGTGGGGGAATACGCGGGATTGACAGAACAAGCCCCCTCTGCTAGAATGCGAACAAACATTCAAAGGACGAGACGCGAGGTGAAAAAGAGCCAGACGACGACCTTTCTGCTGGAACTGCCCTTAGCTGTCGATGCCGGGCAGGCCAAACGCCTGCGTGCCCATTTGGAAGCCGCCCGCTGCCTCTACAATGCGTTGCTTGGGGAAGCCACCAAGCGTTTACGTCGCATGCGGACCGACCCGGCCTGGCAAGCCGCCAGTGCTATCCCACGCTCGCGCAAACACGAGCGTCACGCCGCCTTCTCTCAACTGCGCAAGACCTCCGGGTTCTCGGAGTTTGCCCTGCATGACTTCGCCAAAGAGGCCAATTGCCGCTGGATCGCCGATCACATCGACTCGGTGCTGGCCCAAACACTGGCCAGCCGCGCCTATCACGCTGTCAATCGCGTGTGCGTGGGGCAAGCCAAGAAGGTGCGCTTCAAAAGTACAGGGCGCGGCTTGGATAGTGTGGAGAACAAGCGCAATGATACCGGGCTGCGCTTTGTCCTGCAAGCTCCCCAAGAAGGCAACGCCGGCTGTCTGGTGTGGGGCGATGACCGCCTCCCAGCCATCATTGACTGGAACGACCCCGTCGTAAAATACGGCCTGGAGCATCGCATCAAGTATGCACGGCTCATCCGACGCAAGGCCTCCAGTCCGCAAGCCAAAGGGGCCGATAGCCAGGGTTTTCGTTATGCGGTACAATTGGTCTTAGAAGGCAAGCCCTATCAGAAACCCAGGAACGCGGGAGGGACGGACGTGATCGGGCTGGATCTGGGTCCGGCGAGCCTTGCTAGCGTGCCACGGCAGGGTCCTGCCCGGTTGGTCCCCTTGGGCGAAGAACTGCGAGCCGATGCACGCACCAGGCGCCGCTTAGCGCGCAAGCTCGATCGACAGCGTCGGGCCACCAATCCAGCCAACTACGATACGCAAGGACGTATCAAGAAGCATGGCCATCAGCGCCTCATGTGGAAAGACAGTCGAGGGTACCTGGCCACCCGACGCCGTCTCGCTCATCAAGAACGCAAGTTGGCTGCCCATCGCCAAAGTCTGCATGGTCGGCTCGCCAACGAGATCGTGCGTGAGGGCAACACCATTCACCTCGAAAAAGTCTCGTACAAAGCGTGGCAAAAGCAGTATGGGAAAAGTGTGGGACTGCACGCCCCAGGGATGTTTGTAGACAGGCTGAAACGCACGGTTGCAAGGACCGGCGGCACCCTGCATGAAGTTCCCACACGGACAACCAAACTGTCGCAGTACTGCCATGGCTGCAAGCGCTACGTGAAAAAGCCGCTCTCCGAGCGCTGGCATCACTGTGCTTGCGGCATTGGCCCGGTGCAGCGTGACCTGTACTCGGCCTTTTTGCTGGCCCATCTGCAAGCAGCAGAAACTATTCCCTCCATTGCCCTGAAAGAGTGGGAAGGTGCGGAACCGCGCCTGGTGGCCGCAATGGAGCATGTACAACAACGTGCGAAAGAGGGGCAGTCCTTGCCTCGAAGCTTCGGCATCTCCGGAGCCAGAGCGCGTCGGCCAAAAAGTCTTGGGAGTCTCCGACAAGAGCCAATCTCTCTCTACCGGAGAGGTCGGTTGGAAGCGTTGGACGATGAACAAGAACCTCCGTGCCTTTAGGCCGGGGAGGTTTCAGGGATGAGTCCCGTCCGCCCTATATGCGGAACGCGCTCCCTGTAAGCGTACAGAAAGCGCGTTCCGCTATGCTGACATCCACCAGGCAACTGTATCATGGCGGAGGAGAATACCCCTATACCATGAGCCATTCTACATTGAGGTCGCTATCTATCTACAAGTGCAACGAACCAATGCCCACTGGTGCAGGATGCCATGGGCAAAACCCCCCGCTCGCTGAAAATTTCACCCCTTAGCAAAGGATACGCTACCCTCCTCAGCTTAAGCGACATTCTCGAGGACCGCAGCAATGCCCTGTCCGCCACCGATGCACAGCGAGGCAACGCCGTACTTCAGCTGCTGGCGCCGCAGCTCATACATCAGCGTAATGGTCAGTCGCGCACCACTGGCCGCCAGGGGATGGCCGATCGAAATCCCGCCCCCATTCACGTTCGTCTTGTCGCGGTTCAAGCCCAATTCCTTCTCCACCGCCAGGTACTGCGAAGAGAAGGCCTCGTTGACCTCCACCCGGTCCATCTCCTCTACGGTCAGATCGGCCCGTTTGAGCGCCTGGCGGATAGCCGGGGCCGGTCCAATGCCCATGATCTCCGGCGGGACCCCGGCCACCCCCCAGGAAACGAGTCGGGCCAGGGGCCTCAAGTGATGTTGCTGCACGGCCTCGGCGGTGGCGAGAATGACACACGCGCCCGCGTCATTGATGCCACTGGCATTCCCCGGCGTCACGACCCCGCCCTTGCGGAACCGCGCCGGGAGCCTGGCTAAGGACTCCATCGAGGTGTCGCGGATCCCCTCATCCTGCTGAAACTCGACCGGGTTGCCCTTGCGGTCCTTGATCGTGACCGGCACGATCTCTTCGGCCAACCATCCCGCTTGTTGTGCCCGGCGCGCGGCTTGCTGGCTGCGGAGGGCATAGGCGTCGACCACTTCGCGGCTCAACGCGTACTTCTCCGCCAGATTCTCAGCCGTAATCGCCATGCCGCAGCCGGTGTAGGTGTCAATGAGCGCCTCCCACAAGCTATCCTCGAGCTGGGGGGCTTGGCCGAATTTATAGCCGGAGCGAGCGCCCCGCAGCACATGGGGGGACTGCGTCATGTTCTCGCTCCCGCCAGCCAGGGCAATCTGTCCTTCCCCCAGCTTGAGCGCCTGTGCCGCGCTCACAATCGCTTGCAAGCCGGAACCACACAAGCGGTTGACCCCCAGGGCTGGAATATCGACGGGTACGCCGGCCTTGAGCGCGACATGTCGCGGTAAATAAATGGCATCTTTACTTGACTGAATGACATTGCCAAGGACGACGAAATCGATCAGTTGCGGGTCCACGGCGCTGCGCTGGATAGCGCCTTGAGCGGCAATGACGCCCAGCTCAATAGCGCTAACATCGGAAAGGGAACCTTGTAAGGTCCCGACCGGGGTTCTTGCCCCGTCAATAATATACACCTCTGGCATAGTGTTCTCCTTGAACTAGTCGTGAAACGATGGGTAACGAACCTACTATACAACATTTGCAACGATACCAACAACCTGGAAGAAAGAGCCACCAGGTAATGAAGACAACTCACTGTTTAGAAATATAAAAGGCTCAGATCACAAAGCTATCACGGTTGGGCACCTTACTCTTACAGGACCGTCACAATGGCGCTTATGCCGTGTGAAGATTGTGACAGGTTTGTGCTGCCCAGGCACCTGCACGTGATGACCGTGTGAGACCGATCCGCTACACTGGTATTGACCCCTAGGAGGAGCCTCCCGTCTTTGAGGAATGGATGGGGCTCATAGAAGCAAGGGCCTATTCGATATTAGGAATGTTGTTTGTTAAGATAAAAAGGAGTAAGATTATGGCAGAGAAAAAGATCACAGAGCCTACAGAACATCTGGTGGATGCTTTTCGTGAGACCACCCAGATTCTGACGGAGAGTTTCGTTGCCGTCCAAGAAGGCAACATGAAATTTGTCCAAAGTACAATGACGAGTGCTATGGAGGTTATGCAGAGCTATATCGAGGTGACCCATGCTCTGCTGCAGGGGTGGGAGAAGCAGCAAAGCGCCTTCCAGAAGCTGATACCGGGATGGGGAGAGAGTCAGTGGATGGAAAGCTACCTGGAAATGTTCCGCGCTCCGCTCTCCACCTATCAGCAGGCGTTCGAGACGGCTGAGCAGACCACACGACAGGGATTCAAGGTCTTTGAGCAGGCAATGGAGGACGTTGGGAAAGCAACGCCACAGTCAGATCTGGCTGTAAGCGGGCGAGCAAAGAAATAACCTCTTGAAGCGTGTTCACTGAGGTGAAGGGGTTGATCTTTCCCGTGAACAACCCTCGTTTCGGAGGTGTTCTCAGCAGCAAAGAGACGAGTCCGATGGCTTTCCCTTTCTGAGAACACCTCATGTGTGCTCTAGTAAGCGGGATCGTTTCAGATAGACAGCTCTTGATGCGGGCAGCGGGAGCAGTGGTGTTTCCCGATGTGCCGCATCAATTGTGCCGCTTCCACTACATGGGTGAAGCGGACCGGATGCCAAAGATGAACCATGAACCAGCTAGAAGGACGGCATACAAATTGTGACCGCCTTGTGAGAGCGAAGCGGTAAGATGTGACCGGATAGTGATGTTGAAGCAATAGACTTCATAATGGCTAAGAAGTGGAAGGAGGAAGGAACAAGCCATATACTACGCAGCGATCCGAAAGTACTCCATCAAATCAACGTTCGTTATTGGTTCTTAGGATTGCATCAAGTCACACGTGGCACTTTCGACATACGTTACACTATTTTTGCTTCCCTTCGATCATCTTTTCAATCATGTTTAGAAAAGGAGTATTAACATGGCCGTATCCCACCTGTCAGAGGACGAACAGACACTTATTGAAGTACTTCGTGAGATCGCCTTGGAGAAAGTAGCCCCACGCGCAGCAGAGATCGACCATACCGCGCAATTTCCCTGGGATATGAAAGAACTGCTAGCGCAGCAAGATATTCTGGCGATGCCGTTTCCCACCGAATATGGCGGTATCGGAACGAGCGAACTGGCAATCTTGATGGCAGTTGAAGAATTGGCGCGCCACTGTGCAACGACTGCCCTCATCCTCTGTTGTCAGCAACTTGGAGCAACTCCCATCTTGTTGGCCGGTACCGAAGAGCAAAAGCGCAAATATTTGCCACCCCTGGCCAGTGGTGAGTGGTTGGCAGCCTATGGGCTCACTGAATCAGGTTCTGGCTCGGATGCAGCAGCCATGCAGACGGAGGCTGTCCTCAAGGGGGATACGTACATCCTCAATGGCTCCAAACGCTTCATTACCAATGGAGGTCTAGCGCAGGTCAACTCCGTCTTTGCCATGACTGATCGGGCGAAAGGAACGCACGGTATCAGCGCTTTTATCGTCGACAAGGATTTTCCTGGCTTCTCGGTGGGTCGCATCGAAGATAAGATGGGTATCAAGGGGTCGCAGACGGCTGAACTGATCTTCACGGACTGCCAGGTACCAGCGGAGAACCTGCTGGGGCGCGAAGGCGATGGATTTAGGATTGCACTGTCGACGCTGGATCGTACCCGCCCTGGCATTGCTGCGCAGGCGCTCGGTATTGCCCAGGCTGCCCTCGACCTGGCGGTCTCCTACAGCAAGCAGCGTATCCAGTTCGGTAAGCCGATTGCCGACAACCAGGGCATTCAGTTTATGCTGGCCGATATGGCCACGAAGATCGAGGCGGCACGTCTGCTTGTTTACAACGTGGCAGAGATGATGGATCGCGGTGAGAAAAACTTCAGCAAATACTCAGCGATGGCCAAAACGTTCGCTTCGGATGTTGCAATGGAAGTCACCAATGATACGATCCAGATCCTGGGCGGTTATGGGTACATGAAGGAGTATCCTGCCGAGCGCATGATGCGTGACGCGAAGATTACGCAGATCTATGAAGGGACGAACCAGATCCAGCGACTCGTGGTCGCACGCGATTTGCTGAAATAGCAGGTCATACCATCGCTTTCACGAGTGCAGAAGTACGTGTAACGCGAGAAAGTGTGGGGAGGGCATGAGAAGCGTATCCATGAGCGCATTCGCACTTGAAACGTAAGTGCGCACGGATTTGCTGCCTGTTCTCCTGCGTCCTGCATACATAAAGATGAGGCAATAAACAAATGAAGATGTTTGTCTGTGTCAAACAGATCCCAGATCCGAACACCGTCGTGAGTCAGCTCGATCCAAACACGAAACGGCTTGTGCGCAGCGGGGTCTCGCTTGTGCTCGACCCCGGTGACGAAGTCACCATTGCAGCAGCGATCAAACTGCGGGATACCATTGGCAATAGCGAAGTTACCGCTGTGAGCATGGGACCAGTAAGCGCCCAGGAGGCTCTGCGCCGCGCTTTGGCAATGGGCGTAGACCGTGCCATCCTTGTGACCGATCCAGCATTGGCCGGGTCCGATTCACTCAGTACAGCTCGTGTCCTTGCAGCGGTCCTGAAAAAGGAAAACGCTGATCTCATCTTGTGCTCCACTGAGAGTACCGATGGCTACACTGGTATGGTGCCCGGCGGCATCGCAGAGTTTCTTGGTCTACCACAACTGACCTTTGCGCGTGAGGTGAAGATTGAGGGTCAAAAAGCCATCGTCAAACGTGTCACGCCAACTGGCTACCTGATCGTCGAAAGTCCTTTACCTGCTGTGCTGACCATCGCCAGTGGCTCAATTGAAGCGATCTACCCCACCATGAAAGGCATTATGGGGGCCAAGAAGAAACCTTTTACCCAGTTGGGACTGGCTGACCTGGGGATTCATCCCTCACAGGTTGGTGAAGCAGGCGCACGCGAGCGCGTCCTGACCATTGGCAAAGTTGAAACCCGTGCAGCGGGACAAGTGATGAAAGACGAGGGCGACGCAGCACAGGTTATCGCTGACTTTTTGCGGCGCTACCAGTTGCTCTAGGAGGATGGAAATTATGGCAAACACGATTTGGGTCCTGGTTGAATTGGAGAAAGGTCAGCCTGCTCGTTCCTCTTTGGAGGTTCTGGGAAAAGCTGCCCAGCTGGGTCGTGCCGAAGCTATCGTGCTGGGTTCAGCAGCAGCAGCAGTCGCTCCCACGCTCGGCGAATTTGGAGCAGACAAGGTCTATGTGCATGCTGATGCCATCTACGACCATTATTTAACGCTTCCTGCCGTAGACACGATCAGTGAACTGCTCAAGCAGCATCAGCCCAGGTTACTGATGCTTGCATACACCTATGAGCTGCGCGATATTGCGGCTCGTCTCAATGTACGCCACAATATGGGCCTGATTACTGATGCTGCTGACCTGCAATTTGAGGGCGATACCCTCCAGGTCACCGTTCCCTGGGGCGGCGAGAACGTTGTGACCGCAACCCTGCCGAATGCGGGAACAGGCATTGTGCTGACGCTGCCGAAAGCTTTTGCGGTGGAGCATCACTCGGGCAAGACCGCAGAAATTGAGACACTCAACATCACGTCGAGTGCCGAATCGCAGAAAATGAAGATCGTTGATCGCGTCGAGTTGCCAAGTGAGGGTCCATCACTTGAGGATGCCAGCGTCATCGTTGGCGGAGGTCGCGGGCTGGGTAAGGCCGAGAATTTCCATTTGGTGGAGGAACTTGCCGCTGCCTTAGAGGGAGCGACCGGCGCTACTCGTGCTATCGTCGATGCTGGTTGGGTGCCTTACAGCTATCAAATTGGTCAAACGGGTAAGACCGTGAAACCAAGCCTGTATATCGCGTGTGGCATCAGCGGTGCTATTCAGCACATTTCCGGCATGAAAGGCTCCAAATACATTGTAGCGATCAACAAAGATGAGCATGCGCCCATCTTTGCGATTGCTGACCTCGGCGTTGTTGGTGATGTTCTGACCATTCTCCCGCAACTCACACAAGAAGTGAAGCAGCGTAAGTCTCAGTAAGCGTAGGTGGCGCAATTCATTGCGCCCCTACAAAATCAGAGGAGATGGAGCAGGCAGAGGGCGAGGCGAAAAAAGAGATCGGCGTGGTGGGCTGGTCTACCTCGCGATACGCCTGTGGCACGATCAATCGAAGAAATGGGCGCGCACGCTCTTCAGGTACTCGAACATGTACCTGGCGACGCTCTTCGCCATCATGGTGTTGGATCGAGTGATACATTAGCTCCCACCGGCTAGCTCAAGGGTTTACATATTGGTCCCTGGCGGATCCAGGGTAGACCTGGACCCGTCAGGGGGCGAGTGCCGCAGCCAGCAACCGCTGATCGGAGTGATCTAGTCGCTGGTGTTCTGCGGCACGCTATCAACCAATGTCAATGCTTGTCGCGGTGATGCTCCCATCCCTGTTATGCGTCCCCATGACGCTAATCCTGGTGCCAACTGTAATGGCGCTCGCGGCGACAGTCTTGCCCGCCTGTGAGTAGCGGGTACTCGCTGTCGTGTGGACCGTGACCGAACTGCCACTCGGCGTTTTGGCCACGATCGTATTGTCATTCACACTCGACACAGTCAGCGCCTCGCACTGGCCATGTGCTCCCGGCGTTGCAGCCAGGGCCTGGGCGCTATTGAAGTCTCCCTGAGCGACGGCCTGCGTTTGGGAGCCACTGGAGCCTCCCTGCGTGACAGCCAGCGTCTGGGAGCTATTGGAGCTTCCAGACACCAGGGCCGCCGCCTGGGTGGCACTGGTCGATGAACCCATGAGCGCACCTACGCCCAGGGCGAGCATGAAGGCAAAGGCCAGGCCCCCCATCAGGAGCCATCTGCGCCCGCGCCAGTGCGGAGCAGCTGGTTGATCCAGCCGGGTCGAGGCCATCTCTTCATAGTCTTTCATTGGTATACCTCCTTTTCTTAGAGTGTACTGGTGCGGCGGTTCGTCCGCCGCACCCCCAGTATAATTTGGTACAATGTGAAGATGATTGGAATAGAATGTGATTCCTCACATCCCATTCTCAGGGTATCCTGGCTATCCCGGCCCTCACGAGATTGACGTGAATGCGTACAACTGCTCAGCGCCACCGAATCCACTGGAAATGCTACTCTTCGAACTGGATTGCCATTGGCTCGACGAGACTACCGTACTGTGCTGCTTAATCCAGGTGATCAGCGCGCTCTGGCCGCTACCGCCAGGACCAGCGCCGCCGGAGCCGTTGAGTAAGAAGAAGCGTACCGCCCCACTCTTGACCAGCGCAGCAAGCTGAGTCGTCGTTAGGATGGGATCGCTGCCGGAGAAGCCGCCCAGCGCCATGACCGGCTGGTTGGTCTCCAGGATGATGGAATCGGCCTCGTTCGAGCTGACCACGGCGACCAGGTACTTCGCGCTGCCCCGGTGCGCTTGCAGGTAGCGGATCAGCGCGGTATCGGTGGCGCTGCTTCCTCCCAGGCCACCGGCGGATTGCCCGCTTGGCCCGGCGACCGGCAGCATGGACGCCTCATTCGCCAGCACGGGGATCGTCGACCACACGGCTGAGGTAAGCATCAGCGCCAGCAGACCGAGACAGAGCGCCGGCGCCAGGACGCGCACGTTATGCCGGAGTCGCGGGACCAGGCGTGCCGCGAACAGGATAACTGCCGCAAGCGCGCAAGGGATGGCGATCAGCGGGATGAGCCACGTCCCCCAGGATGGGTCGCTCACGATGATGTGGATCTGCTCAAGGGCGGTGAGCAGGAGCGCCAGGGGCAGCAGCCAGCCGCGCCAGCCGGAACGCCGGTAATCCTGCCACATCACGACGACGCCGATGCCGAAGAGGGCGCAGATGGCCGGGGCGAACGTCGACAGGTAGTACTGGTGGAAGAAGGTTGCCACGCTGAAGAAAGCTGCCATAGTCAACAGCCAGGCGCCCCACAAGATCAGCGATTGCTGCTGTCGGTCCTCCCGGAAACGGGGGCGGCGTTGCCAGGCAAGGGCGAGCATGCCCAGCAGTGCCATCGGCAAAAGCCATACGATTTGCCCACCCAACGGCTCGTTGAAGAGCCGCAGCAGACCGGGATTGCCAGTATTAAACATTCCACTGTTACCCCCACCGCCGTTTCCCAGATTCTGCGGTGGTTGACCTGTGCCGCCTGCCCCTGGCTGTGGGAAGTTTCCTCCATTGAATGTTCCACTCCCTGTGCCGGCAGGAGGGAATTGCCTGGTCGTGTTTCCACTCGTACTGCCGGAATTCCCCCCGCCGAAGCCGAATTGTCCCAGCAGGCGCTGGATGCCGTTGTAGCCGAGAGCCAGGCTGATCTCTGAATTGTCCTGGCTCGAGCCGACGTAGGGACGACTCGCGGCCGGAGTCAGGTCTACCGCGACTGCCCAGGAGAGGGAGATCGTGAGCAGGAGCAGTGCTGCCACGGTCAGGTGGGCGATACGCACCCAGATGCGCCTGGGCGCGGCCAGCAGGTACAGCAGGCCATAGGCGGGCACAACGAGGTAGGCTTCTAGCATCTTGATATTGAAGCCGAGGCCTACGAAGACGGCGCAGAGCAGCAGCCAGCGCAACTTGCCCGACTCCGCCGCCCGCAGCACCGCCCAGGCCCCCAGCAGCATGACGAGCACCAGCGTGCTATCGATGGTGTTGTTGCGGTTGGTTAGCACGCTGATCGGGCTGATTGCCAGTGCCAACGCGGCCAGCAGGCCGGCTACCACGCCGAAGTGGCGCCGCACCAGGTAATAGAGCAGCAACACCGAGAGCACCCCGGCCAGCGCCTGCGGCAGGAAGATGCTAAAAGGCGTGAAGCCGAAGATTTTGGCGCTGGCGGCTTGCAACCAGAAGCCCAGGGGCGGTTTGTCAATTGAGACAAAGCCGCCGGGATCGAAGGAGACGTACAGGAAGTTATGAAGGTTATCGAGCATGCTCCTGATTGCGGCGGCATAGTACAGATTGCCGAAGCCATTCTGCCCCAGTTGATAAAAGTTCATGAAAATCGAGACGAGCATGACGCCAGCCAGGGCTAAGCGTCGCCATAACCGGATTGGTGGAGCGTTCTGGTGTTCTTTAACGCTCCCAGGCTGAATACCGGCGTTCACTTCTACGGCACTAGACATATCTATTTCTCCTCTATGTTTGTCGTGTATTGTTATTCAAGAGACTGTTTCCCTTTTAAGCCCAATATTACAGTGAGGTCATTGGGTTTTCGTTGGAAAGATATGAGAGACTTCTCATCATTGTTATGGAGGCTCATCGAAAATAAAAAACCTGAACTGACCTTCAAACAGCAGCTTGAGCGTTCCAGTAATGTTATCAGGATCAGTTTGTGCTCAATTTGAGGGCAAAGTACAAACTAATCCAGCAAGAGGGAGGTCATTTTCATGAGGTTGAATAATTATTTCCAGGATCTCCTGGTCAATCACGTAGTTACCGAAGGAATCGTCAGTGTGCATTTGGGCAGGAAGTTGAAATAGGCCCATACCGTGACGGCAACATGGAAGTCTCCTCCTTCACGCAGTTACTCCTCCACGATGTGGCTCGCGAATCTCCTGGACAATTACTGACACAATGAGCGCTATTGGCAAGGCTAGCAATGCTCCTGAATTGATCACAGAACTAGAGGTTATCCAGATGAAGCCAGCGGTATCTCTATTTCCAAAGAGCAAGTTGATACCGAGTATTCCAACCGTCATCACACAGCCGCCGACGAACGCGGCGAAGAGGCCGTGTAGAACACCCAATCGCCTTACCCAGCCTGATACTATCCCCGCTGCGGTTGCCTGGAGAAGCGCAGCCAGGATGATGTTGCCATAGAAGAAGAGCGATGCAAACAGAACTGTACCTCTGCTTGCTGCAGGTACGCTCAGGTGCCAACCGATGTCGATAACGAGGAAAAGACTACAGAAGACCAACCCGCCTACCAGACCGAGGGTGAGTGCGAAGCGGAGACGAAAAGGCTCCTGGCGTGGGAGCACTATGGGCTGCGATGATGTGCCTAGAAAAGCCCAATGTGATCCGGCTTGCGTTTTCACCTTCTTGCGCCAGAACCAGGTGGCAAGTGGAAATGCCCACAGACACACGAAAGCCACGAGCACTCCTGGTGATAGCAGGGTATCGATGATAAGAAGTATGCTTATGACGATAACTCCTGCAAATCCTATCAGCAGGTCGAATGGGGTACTGAGGAAAGGTGTGATAGCCGTGGCAACCTGGTGGAAGAGGAAGAGTTGTGCCAGTACGACAACAAGAACGACACTGGCAATCACCAGGCCGATGGTGTAGAACAGGCGGGGCGAACGGCTTGAGATCATGACGTCGAGCCACGCCGAGGTTCCAGTCGCGATCCAACGCAGAAAGAGGAATAGACTCATGAGAACAACAAGGCTCCATGGAAGACTGAGGACGAACGGGAACAGGGGATTCACCAATATATTATCAAAGGACAATGACAGGAAGGTGCCGAGGATGAGCCCTACGCCTACGCAAAGACCTGCACGCCCGATGCCGAGCGGCGCCTGGCCTTGCAACAGAGCAGCAAACGTCGTACGCCATGCGCTCAGTCCCGCCGTCACTGCTATCAATGGGGCAAAAATCAGCGCGGCACCGAACGTTTGCCAGTCGGGTAGGTCTGAAGGTATCAGAGGCAGCGAGTATAAGAGTGAGTTCACAAGCGCCAGGACGTTTGGAGCCGCGATGCCAACGGCAATGCCGAAGCCAAGAGTGTCCCAGAGGCCCATACGGAACAAGCGATCTGTTTCATTGAGCGTCCGACCACGTTCATGCGGGTTAGGGTGAAACTGTGTCACCCTCTGCCAGCGTTTCTTTGGCATCGCCAACCTGTTCAATACCCGTAGGAGAGGAGTTGCTGAGTTCTCCCAGATGGCGGTACGCACGTCGGCATAGAATTCACGGGCACGTAATGTCGCCGCCAGAACCAGGAACACGAGCGCAGCCATCACCAGCACGCGCCATGCTTTATCGAGAGTGAGAAGAACATCGGGATTCTTCACAAATCCCACAGCAGAGATGACGATAAAAGGAACAAGAGCGACTATGACGAATGCCCACCAGGAGGCAATGGCAAAATAGGTCTTACTGACATCGGCATTGCGCAAATGAGCCAATTCATGCAAGACAATGGCCCGGAAGCTGGCTCGATCCGTGGAAAACAGCGTCACTAATCCGCCAGAAAGAGCAACGTAGTAGCGCCCAACGCGCCCAAAAGCGAGCCCGGTGATGATTTGATTGAAGGGATTGCAGACAAATGACGGTGGCCGAGCAAGTTGAGCTTCGCGGCAGAGTTCTGCCAGATACACCATTAGTTCTGGCGAGTCCTCAGCACTCAGAAGCATCAGTTTTCCACGCCAGAGATTCCACAACGGGAAGAGCCAGTAGATCACTACCGCAACCGCTCCTACCAGCACGACACCGCTTATCATATAGACTGTCGAAATGCGTTGATAGGGTATCTCGCACTGTCTAGCAGCGTCGGTGGCTTTTTGGAGTGCCGAAACATTCAGAGTCAAAATATTCTGACCTACATTTGACGTCTTACGTAGTGAACAACTGACAGAGACCAAGAATTCCTGAAAATGCGTTTGCAGACATATCCAGTTATAGATGAACAGGCTTGCCCCAAGCACGGTGACAATCAACAGCACGAAGCGCAAGTCGGTATCCGACGGAAAGGCAAATGGGTTGAGACGGGCGCGCCGGGAACTCACCTCTATATTGTTTACCATATCTTTTCTCTCCTCAAGAGCCAGCCTGAACCAGGCTTCCTAATGAACGTGAGTTGGACGGGCTAACACCACGCCAATAATCATTCCTAGAATGAAAATTAGCAGCATGAGGATCATAATTGTTTCTATGCCCATCATTGGCCTCCTGTTCTTACGATTGAAGACTGTGCATATTGTCATCTCTACTGATCACCTCAAAACTTCTTCCGTACAAGAACATCTTCCGTACAAGCTAGAACTAGGAGTACGATAAGCCAATGCTCTCGATCATGTTACTCCTCTCGCTCTGCTCTCCCCAGTCAAGCCCTCACTTTCGTATGTGTTTGTTTCCGATCCTGGTGGTATCTATCGGCCTCATGTGTTGATCCACAAGATCGAGCAATCGCCCGATTATGGTACATCGAAGAAGAGAGATTTCATGCACGTCGTAAAACTCCTTTGGGAAAGTATGGACAATGTCTTTTGGCCTGAGACCACAGTTAAAGAGCAGATAGGCCAAGCGCTGCTCTCGATTGTCGAGAGGCATTTTCTTGAGCATTTCCCAAACTTCGCTCCCTGTTGTTGACATAACTGAGTTACACGGCGTTAGCTTCGGTAAGAGGATTGCTAGTGGTCCTGAGGAGGCACGCAGCTTATCGAGAAGAGCACTATTTAGACTCACGCGCAAGTACTGTATTGCGGAAGGAAGCCGACTGAATTCTACTTGCTGCAGGACGGCAGCTTGGTGGAAACGTGCAAAGGTCTGGGCGATATATTTTTCTTCGCTGTCCAGGCGACACGCCGCTTCTCTTTTGGGATGACGATCCAGCCATCCTCGCACGGTCTCGCTGAGGCACTGTTGCATGGCTTTCCAGGCATCCTGGTCTCCTTGCAAGATTGCACGGAAGAGCAATTCCGCATAATAACTATCACTGAGAAGAACTCCTCTATGGTAGAGATTGATCTCATTCATGCATTGGGCTGCCAGTTCCGCAATGCTCATGTTACTTAGTGCGAATCCTTGTGATAGAGGCAGAGCATACATTCGCTCACACGTAGATCCACCAGGCATAGTTGTTTTCGCGCCATGATTGTTTGCCTGAACGGCATCGAGCTTGGAAGAGTTATGACCATCTGAAGAGTTTGCTCCATCGCTACCTGGTGAGATTATAGGATGTGTCATGGTGCTCATCTTCCTTTCAGTCACTGATCGCTTTGCCGACATGGCTTTACGTCCGCTCCGTTCTCTGACTACTCGAGATCGATCATGTCTTTCCATTATCCCCTTGTTGGTTGAAAAAGTATAACTGGCTGACATCTTCAGTGTAATCGGAGAAAGCTGATAATGGCATATCACAGACATATCACGAAGAAGGCAGGTACTGATAGATTGGGATATCATCTGTCTAATTCTATAGAGGATGACTAGTCATACAGAAGTCATACAGAAAATACGACCAGTCTAGTAAAGGGTGTATCAGGCAGCACAGAAAAGGGAGTAGGTGGTTCCTCATACGGCGAAGGATAATCGAAAGTCTTGACCACATGATCCTCGGTTTGCCTACCCACAGTGCAAGTACTCATTAATAAGAAGCAGATGCTTCTCGATTTCAGCGAACGGATGATAGTACTCGATAAGATCAATATGGTGTAGTTCTGCATAGGCATAGAGTTGCTGAAGCTCAGTTTCAGACGTTTCTGCTTCTCTTTTGACCTTTTCGAGTTCTTTACACGACATGTTCTCGTGAAGGGATCGAACTTGTGCTCCAAGGGTGATTATCCAACGATTGAATTGATAGGACATCGAATTTGCTCTTTCTTGCTCACGATTGATTTATGCAAGAATGGACCGATCTTCTTAAGGGCATACTTTAAAAATCACATCTGCCATCGTTCAAACAATGATTCTATGGCGTTTTGATTTTTTCAATCAAAATCACCTGAAAGAATGTAGAGCCGCATGAATAAAAGAGTAGATTGAAGCATAAAAACATGTTATACTGCTATACAGGCACTCTGTATGCTTTCTTTCTTATGTATAGTATGCCTGATTTTAGGTCCTTGATAACATATCATTCCCAGTCATCTAGCAGTCATTGAGAGATGAAAGCCCTACCTGTGATAGATGTTGAGCACTTTGTACTGATTCAAACTGCAAAGTGTCGATGAGAAGTAGCACATTGAGCAGGCAGAGGAAGTGAGTTACAGAGATGCCAACTCCAAATGTGCTTTTGAGACATGAACGTCAACTGCGTGGTTGGTCACAGGCGCATCTTGCAGAACAAATTGATGTACCTGATTATTACATTAGCCGATGGGAACGAGGCGAAGTATTACCCAGTCCTTATTATCAGCAAAAACTGTGTGAAGTTTTTGGAAAGACTGCAGAAGAGTTGGGCATGCTACAGACACCCTCTCTTACACAGCCAGTGGATCCACCAATAGTCGAACAATTGCCTTTCCCTCAGCCTCAGGTATATCCGACCCCCCTCGCACAGACACTGAAACAGCCTCGATCGAAACGAAAGGGTAAATCCCCGGTGCTGCAGGCTCTTGTAATCCTTGTTCTATTCAGTGCCGGATTGGGAACCATCCTCTTTAGCCGGGCTAGCCCGATGCCGGTGAGTTCGGTCGTTGGCCATCTGTACTTCCTCAGTTCTGGACAGACGAGTGACACCAGCAGCATGGGCATTGCCGATGCAGTACAGCTGAATCTACCATCCCTTCCAGATCCTTCCGTTGGGAAGAGCTATTATGCGTGGTTGTTGCCTGATGAAAATAAAGTAGAAAATCCGGTAGTGCTGCTTGGGAAGGTCGTGATCAGCGCGGGAACAGGTATGGTGTCCTATAGCGACCCACAGCATACCAATCTGCTCGCCATCACCAGTCGTCTCCTTATTACAGAGCAGGATGCGACAGTCACACCGCTTTATCCGTCCATGGATAGAAGCGACTGGCGTTACATTGGGCAGATTCCGCAAACCATCCCTCCAGGAGGACCATATAGTTTGCTGGATCATCTTCGCCATTTGTTGGCCGAAGACCCCAAGCTCAAAGCAAATAATCTGCCCGGAGGTCTTAGCATCTGGCTGTACCGCAACACACAGGCAGTCTATGGGTGGTCGATCACTGCGAGAGATGATTGGCAAGCTGGTGGGAGTGCCAACGTCAGCTTGATGAGTCAAGACGTCATACGCGTACTGGATTACCTCGATGGGATACCATACGTTGGGAGGGATCTACCAGCAACGATCGCTTCTCCCGTGCTCGTTGATAGCCGAATGGGCCGTATTGGGTTACTCCAGTTTAATCTCCTGCAAAACCCGCCTGGATACCTCGACCATATTGTCCTCCATTTACATGGCTTAACCTCGTCACCTGGTGCAAATTCCTTTCTGCAGCAACGTGCAGCGCAGATCATAGCGGCGATAAATACTGTGAATGGATGGCTCGAACAGATTCGTCAGGACGCCAAACAACTTGCTACCATGTTAGATGAACACCAGCAGCAAGCGTTGACCTTGCTCAATGACATGGCAACCAAAGCTAGTTTCGCACTGAATGGCGAGAATAATCCGGTCACGGGTAACATGCAGGAGGGTGTTGAATGGATTTTCCAGGCTATTCAGAGCCTTGCAACCATGGATATTATGCTGTACAGGGGCTAAAATTGGCTTTAGGATTTACTTCATCCCTAAATGGCCCAGAGCTACGGTAGCTTTCATGAAGTGCAAAGTAGGTGTGTGTCGCCTGCGGCGAAAAAGGCAGTTTAAAGGCTGCCAAACCCACGAGCACAAGGGGTGTGGAGCTATGATGCGTGTTTAATGTGCAATCAACGTGCATGCCTCGATACAGAGGCGGGTTAGCTGGGCCAGCCCATCACCAATTGGCGGTACAGAGAGAAACTCCTCAAGTGTGTGCGATCGTGCTACCTGTGTGATGCCAATACATACCGCTGGAATATGCAGACTGATGGGGATATTCGCATCGGTGCTGGAGGCCTGATATTTTGGTGCCAACCCAATCCAGCTGATTGCTGCGGCTGCCAGTTGCACCAGTGGGTCTGATTGGCTGCGCTCGCCCGCTGGGCGCTCACCAAGTACCTCAATGTCTGTCTGCAGTCCTGGGCCGGCACGCTGCTCAACGATTGTCCTTACCTCGTCAGCAAGGCGATCAAGGGCAGTGATGTCCGTTGAACGGACATCAAGCAGCGCTGTTGCACGCGGCGCGATGGTGTTGACGCTGGTGCCACCTTCGATGATGCCGACATTGAAGGTAGTCTTCGGCTGCTGCGGAACTTCAAGGTCCGCGATGGCCGCGATGATGCGCCCCAACCCGTGGATTGCGCTTGGCGTTCCGAAGGCTCCATACGAATGACCACCTGGTCCGCGTACAGTGATGCGCCAGCGTTTGGAGCCGACCGCGATATGGGCGATGCTGCCGAGATTGCCATCGATGGCGATGACCGCGCCCAGCCTCTCGCGGTAGCGCTCGACGGCAGTGCGAGCGCCGAGGAGATTTCCCAGACCCTCCTCGCCTACGTCGGCAACCGCGACAATAGCGGTACCGGTCTCTATCCCTAACTCGTCGAGTACGTCTAGCGCACTGATCATGGCAGCAACACTCACACTATTGTCACCAATGCCAGGTCCGCGCAAGATGTCCGCCTGGCGCTCGACAGAGACGGGCGTTGTTTGCGGGAACACCGTGTCCATATGAGCCAGTAGCATCAACACCGGTCCATGCTCGCGCTTGCCGCGCCGGATGTAGACGTTACCGATGTCATCGATCTCTGGCGCATAGCCCCGCTCTCTCCAGAGCGAGGCTACCAATTGTGCGCGGTCCCACTCATTGCCCGTCGGCGCTGGAACCTCGCAGATACGTTGAGCGAGTTCGGCGACCGCTTCGGTGCGTTTCACGGCGGCAGCGCGTAGCTGGCTCAACTCAGATGGCGGTATCATAGACAGTATTCCTTTTTTCTTATAGCCTACGCAAAAGTATATTGTAGAGTTTAATCCGGCACTATTTCAGGAAGTTGCTTCCCTTGCTCCTTTGCTGTTTTGTGGGCATATCTCTTGACCAATTCCCCACGAGACATCCAGACCTCCTGCGGGTATGCGCCATAGGTGGTGCCTTGCAGAAGGCGATCCAATCCTTTTTCGTTGTAGATGACCAGGAGGCCGGTCATGAAGAAGCGGTATAAGCAAAGTTGAGACTGCTCTATACCTGAAGCAGTCCCGACTTTTTACATGGTGCGTGCTGGCTGAACATTGAGGAGGATCTGATTGCTCCAGGGATCATTGACCCGTATGAGGTCTTCCTGTTCTTCAAAGGCAACCTTATGGGCAACCAGGCGCTCTTTGACTGCCAGCAATCCTTCACGCGTAGGGATGGCGACCACATAGGTTTGCAAACCGGCGCAGTTCGCGGGTGTGGGTTTCGCTCCGAGCGAGTGCCAGGTGTTCAAACCGATGTGATGATGATAGCCACCGGCGCTGACGAAAAGCGCTCCAGGATAATGGCAGGTGACATCGAAACCTAAGATAGTGTGATAGAAACGTTCGGCCTCGTTGATATCTCCAATTTGTAGGTGAATGTGTCCGACGCGAGTTCCCGCCGGTATCACTTCCCATGGTTCTGCATCGCGTGTGCCTTCTTCAGCCAGGCCGCGCATATCGACTGGATCGGTGGCCATCTCGACCAGGTCGTTTGTCCAACGCCATGTATCTCTGGGGCGATCACGATAGAGTTCGAGGCCATTGCCATCGGGATCGGAGATATATAACGCTTCACTCACCAGATGATCGCCCTGACCAATCTGTAAACCGGCCCTGGCAAGACGCAGGAGCGCGCGACCGAGGTCTGCTCGCGTTGGGAAGAGGATAGCCACGTGATAGAGACCCGTTGCCCGCCGTGGCTGAGGCGTAGCTCCTGGGACTTCAATCAGTTCCAGCAGGGGTTGTTTCTCCTGGTCGCCAAGGACAATCTTTCCAGGCGTCTGCTCGATAGGCTGGAAACCGAGAATCCCTTCATAAAAGTGGCGTGAGCGCTCAAGTTCAGAGACGCGTAGAGTAATCAGGCCAATAGCCGTTCCGGGATGGATCGATGGGGACGCTGATGCTGCCTGTTGTTCTGTGGACATGACATTGACTCCATTCTCGCACCGTGTGCGATCGTTACGAGTAGGACGCTTATCTACTTCCTCTGTCCGTGCTCGTAATACTATTTACTTGTTATTATATAACAAAATGTAAGTAAATTGTCATCCCTACTTTTCCGGTACCCGGGAGAGAGCGAGGAGCCAATATCAGGGCTTGCGCCCGCCCACGACGAAGCCGACATAGCCGAGCAAGCGCTGCTGGCGATCAGCTTGCTCCAGCAAGTCCCAGAAGCGTGTCAACTCCTCAGCAGACACCTTGCCCGCCGCCTGCGCATCTTGCAAGAGACCACCGAAGACCATCTGGAAATAAGCATAGTCTGACGAGAGCACATGGCCAGTGATGACGATGTCGCTCAGCCCCACTTCGCTGAAGAGCTTGGGCAGCTGGCGTCCCATCCAGCCCTGCCGCAAGCTATCGCAAGCCAGGTGGATCATCTTGCGAGCTAGCGTGCGATCCGGGATATCGACGATCGTCAGGTCAAAATCGGCCTCCGCCACCACCACCCGAGCGCCAGGTCGCGCGACCCGCACCATTTCGGCCAGCACGCGGCCCGGCTCAGCGAGGTGCTTGAAGACACGTGACGACTGACAGCCATCAAAGGTGTTCTCCTGGAAAGGGAGCTGGTAGGCGTCCCCTTGTATATACTCCACCGGGAGATGCGCGTCCGCCGTCCGCCTGCGCGCCTCCTGGATCATCGTCGCGCTCGAGTCTATCCCCACCACGCGCCCGCTCGGCCCCACTTGCTTCGCCAGGTCCTGCACATCATTTCCCGCCCCGCAGCCAACGTCCAGGAGCGTCGCCCCGAGTCCTACATCGAGCAGATCAAACATCCGCTGCCTGTAAATGCTTGCTGACTGCAAGGTGTGCGACTTATCCATGAACTGCGTAAAGAAAGCAGGGTTTGCCATCTGGTCTACTCTGTCAAAACCCGTTATCGTATCGTTTGGCTTTTCCATGGAATCCCCCTTTTTTAGTACTATATCACTATACCGCTCTATCTTGCGCCGGCTTTCCTTCCGGACAGCAGGAAAGAGGAAAACTTTCCGACGGGCAGTAGGCAACTATATACGCTCGCCGCAGCGTCATGACAAGATTTATTATACTCATCCCTGGCTCATCTTAGCCAGGGATCACGGGTTCGAGCCAGTGCTCGTTACACGTCGAGCAATCTGAGGTCAAATCTCACGAGAGAACAGAGCAAAATTGCGCTCATTTACTCGACTTTTAAAAGTCGGTGCGGGAATTCCCATCCCTTTGAAGGGATTGGGATGAAAGCACCGCTGCCCACAGGCAGACCGTCCCCTCTCGAGGCGCGATCCTTGCATGTATGGAACGAATGTGCTATCCTACTCGTGCAGAAGGAGACATCATGGAAACGGTACGCATCTACCGACTGGATCATCTTCCACGGGTACTGGCCGCTCGGCTGCGTGACGCGCAGATGGAAGCGGCCCGTGTCTGGACGTTGTGCCGTGATCTGCACCAGGCAGCGCGCCACCATCAACTTCCCTGGCCCACGCGTGACGACCTGCAAAAGGCGACGAAAGGGAGGCGACGAAAGGGCGCTTTGCGCTCCTGGTAAATGCCCTACGAAGTGAGCGGATTTTGCCCTCTGAGCGGGCAGTTTGCCCCCAATCATGAGCAGCACAGCTATTGGCAGCAGATCAAGCCGCTCCACAAGCGAACATTTGCACACCATTTTTGTAAATTCGGCACGGAGAAGACAGGCAAATTGAAGACGCCGTTAGCTCCTGCAATCCTTGCGAGAGAGGCTATTTTGTAGTAGTATAGACTTATGACTATGACCAAAAATGAAATCTC